>JAHEDA010000277.1 GCA_024641445.1 Gammaproteobacteria bacterium | reverse complement strand
TCAAGGTCGCATTCGCGGCAAAGGCCTCGATGCTCGCATAACCGTGTTTACCACCGGCGTCCTGTACGGACTTGGCATCCGTCAATGATAAACCCGAAATCAGCACGGTCAGAAGATAGGGCGGGGCCGTATTGACATTTATCGTCGTGTATTCGGGCAGTGTTGTGACATAGGGCTCCAGTTTCTGATACGCCACCGCATCAAAACCGGCTATCTGTAACAACTCACTTGCCGAGTTCATCATGCGATTGGCGGCACGATAGGCCAGTGGCCGTTGCAGATAATCGTTGTCCTCGGCACCACCGGGAAGGGTCACCTCTTCATTCGAGTCTAACCAGTCTAAAACCGCGTTGGCCAGGTCAGGGGACAACTTCACTGATTGCAGCAGGTCCTGAAAACGGCGGAGATCGAGCTTACTGACCGCGCCATTGTGGATAAGATTATTGAGGTTGAAACGCCCCTGTAGATCCTCAATCCCACCAGTGAGTTGCCCACCCTCGATGGGGATAGGCGGGAGTATGGTGGCCCAATCCTCGCCTTTAGCATCGGTGCTATTCGCCTTGCCGTCCTTCTCCAATATCTCTGCCGCCCAATCTTCCTCACCTTGTAGATACAGGCCGGCCTGATCACGATAGAGGATATTTTCAGCCCGGCGAATATCAAACTGTTGTTGCGAGGTCATGGCGATGGCCGTCATCGTCGCCAGCGTCATGATCAAAATGGCCGTCAGGATGGCCGAACCCCGTTGTTGTTGCGCTGAGGACATTTAGTGCATCTCCGGCAACAGATAGAGCCGTTTGATACTGCCCCAGTCTTTCAGGCTAAGAGTAACCTCTACTGCCCTGGGCAGTCCCGGTTCGGGGGATTGGTCATTGGGTCCGGGCCAGATAGTGAACCACTGGTCCTGCCCCTGTAATACGCGCAACCCCAACTCTTCCACACCTTTTAGCAAAACCTGTTTCTGTGCCCGTGAATCCTGAGCCCGATCGAGCACATTCCAACTATATCTATATAGTGTGTCCTCATCGAGGACATAGGCGATGCGTTGCAGTGAGCTGCGGGGGAGACTTGCCGGATTCGGATAGCCATCGCGGGTAAACTCAAGCCGCAGTTTACCGAGGTCAGCCGCGATAAACATGATGCGGTGCGCCCCATACTCATCACGAATGGGGCGTGCCACCACCTGTTCCAGGTCGCGCCCCAGGTGCATTAAGGTCAGCTGCATCTCGGTCAGGCGTTGTGAGGCATGGTTGGTCTCCTCACGCGCCTTGAGCACCGAATTCAAACCGCCATAGGCCATCACCGCAAAGACGGCAAATACCGCCACGGCAACCAGCAGTTCCAGCAGGGTAAATCCGCGCTGTGCAGGTGAACGACTCATGGCTTGCGATAAAAGGCCGTCAGGGTAACCAGGAAATCTTTTTCACCTGCGTCACTGCGCCGCACGCTGACCTCCATGCGCCGAACATTGGGGTCATCGGTCGAAAAGGTCTCAAGCTGCCAGGCCCACTCCTGTTTCGCCAATGTCTCCGTACCAAGCTTTTTGCTGGTGCCCGGCCACTCGGGGGCAAGCTCGTACTGTGCAATAGCATTCATGCCGACCCAGTTGGCGAAGGTCTTCTCCTGCAAATAACTCACATTGGCACTGGTGCTCGCACTCACCTTCAAGGCCGCCGCCAGGGCGATAGACACAATGGCCAGTGCCACCAGGACCTCAAACAGGGTAAATCCATGTTGTCGTTTTGACACAATCCTCACTGCGGTGGTCCTTCTATTGTAAGTTCACCCGTGAGGTCACCCTTCACCGTATAACTCTTTGGGTCATCATCGTAGCGCAGGTGTAATTCAAAGGGGGTGAGCTCACCACTGGAGAGGACAAAAAGCCTTGGTGGGACCTGCTGCTTACCCTGAAAGGCAGGGGGCACACCCTCCACCAGCAATTCTGCCCGCATGCCATCCTCCAACTGACGTTCACGCAAGAGTCGATCGCCTTGCAGAGGTAACCAACCCTTCTCGCGATCAAAGACCAGAAAACGATAATGCTCGGCCTCAACCTCCAGCGCCAACTCCTCGGATTGCAACACCGCCTCCTCACGTGCGAGGGAGACCAGTTGCGTAAAGCGCCGTGCCTCTTCATCCAATTTTTGCAGATGCGTGTTAAAGTCGATCCGTACCACGATCATCCCCACGACGATGCCGAGGATCACCAGCACCACCAGCAGTTCCAGCAGGGTAAAGGCACGACTGCCCCACGCCCCCATGTGTGGACGGGGACGTGGAAATTTAGAGATCTTTTTTACTTGCCCAGGTTCCAATTGCCGATATCGTCATCGCTGGGCTGACCATCCGGTCCGAAGGTAAACACATCGACGTCGCCCTTCACGCCCGGGCTGAGATATTGATAGGTATTACCCCAAGGGTCGCTCGGCAGGCTCTTTACATAGCCCTTCGGGTTATACCGCTTGGGCTCGGGCGTGCCACTGGGTTTTTGCACCAGCGCCTCTAACCCCTGGTCGGTGGAGGGAAAGCTGAAATTGTCCATTTTATAGAGCTCTAACGCCGTCTCCAGCGCCGCGATGTCCTGCTTGGCACGAGCGATACGCGCCTGCTCCGGCTTGTCGGTGACACGCGGCACCACATAAGCGGCCAGGATGGCGAGGATGACTACCACTACCATCACCTCGATCAGGGTAAAACCTCTCTGCACGTTCCGAATATTCATTGTTACACCACCATTACACGACTATGAATCACGCTACCGTACACCATTATAAAGACATCAGGGCTGCAAAACACACTCTCCAACAAGTATTTACCTATGTCATCGTGGCGAGAATAAAAAAGGCGCGGACACATCGTGCCCGCGCCAGGAGTACATACTAACTATCTTAATTACGCAGGCATACAGCCACTCGACCAGTTACAGTTATAGGTTGTGTCGATACCACCAACTCCATCCGTATCAAGGCCAATGGTATAACCGCCCGTGCTAAAGGTGAAGGTCGCACTCTTATTCGCATTACCGGTGATCTTCACCTCACCCGCGTATGGATACCCGCCATTCACCACATACACAGGCGACAATGTGTCCACATCAATATACCCATAAGAGGAGTGATACAGACGGCCTGATACTTTGACCGTGAAATAGGCGCTTTCGTAGGTCTCCACTATATGGTAGTTCTCCACCTGATAACTGAAGCCAGTCGAACTCTCATTCATCACGAAGTTGGTCACGCTATCGTAGGTTTTCGTGGCGCTGTCATAACTCAACTGCAGACTACCCGCCATGCTAATCGTGCGCCCAGCGCTAGTTATCGTGACATTGATAATATTCAAGGTCAGTGAGGTTACCGTACCAGAAAGAGAGGCGCTGAAGGTATAACTCCCATTGATCGTCACCCCACCCTCGCAATAATTATTGAAGGTGATAGTCCCGCTCGCGGTATAAGCCACATCATCTTTTGTGGCAGTGTAGGACGCTGTACCACCACAGGAACCAGTCGCAGAATCAGAGACCGTCGTCACCGTCTGGGGTGAAAGGCCAGATATTGCCCCGGTGATGCCCAGTTTCCCAATCACATCGTTATTGATGTGATTAAAGGTCAGAATGGAAACACTATTTTGACTAGAGGAGGGTGCTGTCACCCCTAACGGAGGCACTACACCAACAAGCGAGGTGGGGTCGACCAGGCCAAAGGCAGCGCTACCCAGTGTTTCTACATTAGCGACCGTAATGTCAGCGGGGGTCGTCAAGCCTGAATACACCGGGGCAGCGTTCCCCGTACCACCACTATTACCCCCGCCACAG
>JAHEDA010000276.1 GCA_024641445.1 Gammaproteobacteria bacterium | reverse complement strand
CTATTGGTTCCTCAAGGCGCAGCGCCCAAGTTTTGCAAAGACTGAGGCTGAGTGGACCCAGGTAATCCACGATGCCCTGCGCGAGGCGGTGCGCAAGCGTCTGGTCGTGGCGGACGTGCCAGTAGGTGTCTTGCTCTCTGGCGGGCTGGATTCCAGTCTGTTGGTGGCGCTCCTCGCCGAGGCCGGGGTGAAGGACTTGTTGACGTTCTCCATCGGATTTGAGGATCAACCCGAAGAAAAGGGTAGTGAGTTTGAATTCTCCGATCAGGTGGTCGAGCGCTATCAAACGCGTCACCACAAGTATCATATCCCTAACGATCAAGTACTAAAACGCCTGCCCGAGGCCGTGAATTTCATGGCTGAGCCCATGTTCGGCCAGGATGCGGTTGCGTTTTATCTCCTGTCGGAAAAGGTCTCGCAGGAGGTTAAGGTGGTGCAGAGCGGGCAGGGGGCCGATGAGGTCTTCGCCGGTTATTTCTGGTTCCCGCAGATGCAACAGGACCTCAACGGTAATGATGTGGCACGCTTCTCCCGCTATTACTTCGACCGTCCGCATGAAGAGATGCTGGAGATGATCACCGAGCGTTATCAGGGCGAGGACTACACCACCCAGCGTGTGGCGGAGCTACTGGGTGAACCGGATGCCGATGAGTTTATGGATCAGGTCTTGCGCATGGACATAACGACCCTCGTCGTCGATGACCCGGTCAAGCGCGTGGATAATATGACCATGGCGTGGGGGCTGGAGGCGCGCGTCCCGTTTTTGGACCACCATCTGGTTGAACTCGCCGCGCAGATGCCGCCCGAGTTGAAGCTCGGCAGTGGTGGCAAGCATGTACTGAAGAGGGTGGCGCGGGGCTTGGTCCCGGATGCGGTTATCGATCGCCCCAAGGGCTATTTCCCCATGCCTGCGCTGAAGTTTGTACGGGGTGAGTTCCTCCACTTTATGCAGGATATCCTCAACTCCCAGGCCTGTCGTGAGCGTGGTCTGTATCAGCGAAGTTATGTTGATAAGCTACTGGCCGCACCGGACCAGTATTTTACCCAGTTGAAGGGGAGCAAGCTCTGGCACCTGGCCCTGCTGGAGCTGTGGCTGCAAACCCATGTCGATGGCCACGCTTGAAATCGGGCTATGAGTCCCCTAAGTCCCTGATAGACGTATAAATATCCCGATAGTTTTACTTGGGTATTTGCACCGGGGCCTAAATCCATTAGGATCACCCATCTTCGTTGCCATCCCGCAGCGCAAATGAACACAGATTAAAGAGGTAGCAGTATGGACGTATTACAACGCATTGATGAGATCGTGAAGGGTAATCCTGTGGTGATCTTCATGAAGGGCACACCCCAAATGCCGCAGTGTGGCTTCTCCAGCCGCGCCGCCCAGGCGCTACAGGCCTGTGGCAAGGAATTCGCCCACGTGAATGTGCTGATGGACCAGGACATTTTTCAGAACCTGCCCCAGTACGCCAACTGGCCGACCTTCCCCCAGATCTATGTGAACGGCGAATTGATCGGTGGTTGTGACATTACCCTGGAGATGTATCAGCGTGGTGAGTTACAGCAGATGGTGAAAGATGCGGTTGAGGCCAAGGCCAACTAAGGCGCTCAAAATCGCAATGTATAAAAAAGGCCCGGCTAGTAGTCCGGGCCTTTTGTTTGCATACGCGAAAAATCATCCCAGCGATTGACGATAAAGCAGAAGAGTTCGGCGGTGCGTTCGGCATCGTAGACGGCGGAGTGGGCATCGTCATTGTTCCATGCAATCCCGGCCTCCATTGCCGCCCGCGCGAGTACGGTCTGACCAAAGGCGAGTCCACCCAGGGTGGCGGTGTCGAAGGTGCTGAAAGAATGAAAGGGATTCTTCTTGATCTTGGTACGCTCAACGGCGGCCTTAATAAAACCAATGTCGAAAAACGGATTGTGTCCCACCAGAATCGCACGCGTGCAGGTGTGTTTCTTCAGCAGTACATGGATCGGGTCAAAGATGAATTGCAACGCATCTTTCTCAGGCTTGGCAAAGCGAAAGGGGTGATAGGGGTCAATGCCGGTAAACTCCAGCGACTTGGGGTCAAGGATGGCACCGGGGAAGGGTTCGACATGACAGGAGAGTGTGCCTGCAGGTTCGAGGCGACCCGATGAACCGATGATGATCGGGACGGCGGCGACCTCCAGCAGGGCATCGGTCTCGGCATTGAAGCCACCGGTCTCGACATCGACCACGACAGGGAGAAAACCACGGAATCGTTTTGAGATCTCAGTGATGCGTTTACGTGTAGACATGCGGGCAAGGATACAGGAATTGCGATTAGGATAGTTGGGAAATCAGGGCTTGATTTTCCATGCAATCGTCTCGCCTGCGCGCAGGGGCACGATCTGATGTTGTCCAAAGGGAAGTTGCGCCGGGACCTGCCAGGCCTCTTTTATCAGCGTGACCTTTTCGTGGTTACGTGGCAGGCCATAGTAATCCGGTCCATAGAAACTGGCGAAGGCCTCCAGTTTGTCCAGCGCATTCACCGACTCGAAGGCCTCGGCGTAGAGTTCGATCCCCGCATGTGATGAATAGATTCCCGCACAGCCGCAGGCATTTTCCTTGGTATGTTGTGCATGGGGTGCGCTGTCGGTTCCGAGGAAAAATTTCGGGTTGCCCGAGGTGGCGGCGGCCAGTAGTGCCAGGCGATGTTCCTCACGCTTGATAATGGGCAGGCAATAGTAGTGTGGACGTATGCCGCCCTTAAACATGGCGTTGCGGTTATATAAAAGATGATGCGGTGTAATCGTCGCCGCCAGGGTCGCGGGGCCTTCACTCACAAGCTGCACGGCATCACGGGTGGTCACGTGTTCCAGCACCACCTTGAGTTGCGGCAGGTGTTTTAATAGCGGTGCCAGTACCGTATCAATAAACACCTTCTCCCGATCAAATACGTCTACCTCTGGTGTAGTCACCTCACCGTGTACGAGAAGTGGCATGCCGACCTCGGCCATGACCTCCAGTGCTGCATAGGTGCGTGTGATGTCGGTGACCCCCGCATCCGAATTGGTAGTGGCGCCTGCGGGGTAGAGTTTAACTGCATAAATCTTACCGCTGGCCCTGGCCTGATGTATCTCACTGGCGTGCAGTTTGTCGGTGAGGTAGAGCGTCATTAGCGGCTCAAATGACCGCCCCTTTGGAACGGACTCTAGTATGCGTTGACGATAGGCCAGTGCCTGCGCGGTAGTGGTTACCGGTGGTTTGAGATTGGGCATGATGATGGCGCGGGCAAACCGCTGTGCCGTATGCGGGATGATATGTTTGAGTACATCACCGTCGCGCACATGCAGGTGCCAGTCATCCGGTCGTGTCAGGGTGAGTGTTTGCAAGGTAGTGTTTCCTCGTGAGATGCGTTTAGTATGCCATGCCAAGTCAGACTCTGCATGACCAGGGCTGCTATTGCCGAGGCATTTTTCCAGTGGATTCAAGAATGTTGGTGAGTGTTTCTGAATAAGTTGTTGTGTGCGGCCCGCCAAGGGCCACTGCATGTCTGGCGTAAGGCAGTGCCTCCTTGAAATTTCCCCGTTCGAACAAGACTTGAGCAAGGTTATTTAGCGCCGGGGCAAAATCAGCCTTGAGCAGAACGACCCGGCGGTAACTGTCGGTTGCATCAAGTAGTTTCTTCTGGTGGTACTGGGCATTACCGAGACCCATCCAGACATAAATGTCGTTCGGCCAGTGTTGCGATGCAGTACGGTAGGCCTGCTCAGCTAGAGCGTACCGACCTAATTGCTCGAAGGTGTTTACGGCCTTGGTATAGGCAAAGGCGTCCGCTGTGGC
>JAHEDA010000275.1 GCA_024641445.1 Gammaproteobacteria bacterium | reverse complement strand
CTACGCCTCAGCGCACCCCTGGGAAGATTGGGCCGAGACTTGGGCGCATTACATGCATATGGTCGACACCCTTGAGACCGCAGAAAATCTTGGGGTAACGATAAATTCTGATACGGAGTCAAAATCCGCCAGTTCTGCCGACGATGACTTCACCGCCATGATCCGGCGATGGAAACCTCTTACCACCGCGATGAATTCACTTAATCGTAGTCTTGGACTTCCTGATGCCTACCCCTTCTATCTGAGCGATCAAGTAATCAGAAAATTACACTTCATTCATCGAGTAATAAATAACGAGGGAACTGATCGATAGGTAGGTGTCTCTAATTGCATTATTTTTCACCAGCCATCATTCCCAATCGAACCGTGGCAAGGCATTAAAAATCTGTCGAAGCCCTTCACCCCATGCATCTCTCAGACGATGATAATACTCAGACTCCTGCTCCAGCGTTAAGTGCTGAGAGAGTTGATGCTGATCCTTTTCATATATTGCCAACTCAAAGGGCATACCTACGGATATATTACTTCGCACGGTAGAATCGAGGGAAACTAGTGCGCAACGCGCTGCATCCTCAAGTGAGGTCTCCATGCTTAGAATTCGATCCAGGATGGGCTTGCCATATTTACTTTCACCAATTTGTAGATAGGGTTGACTGGTAGAGGCGTTGATATAATTCCCTTCTGGATAGATATGAAACAGATCCATCTCACTCATGCCTAATTGTCCACCCAGGATAAAATTTGCCTCAAACCCTTGGTCTGCCTCCTTCTGTTTTCGATAACGTTTTTGAATTTTTAAACTCTGCTCACCAATATAACTGGCAATATCAAATAAATGGTTTGCCTTATGTAGCGGGGTACTCGTCTTTGCCTCTGCCAATTCACGCCTCATCTGATTCACAACCGCCTGAGTCGTACCCAAGTTACCTGCCGCGAGCAAGACTAGCATACGGTCCTCGTCAGGTTTCAATATATGCATCTTGCTGTAGGTGCTGATGTAATCCACGCCAGCGTTAGTGCGTGAATCGGAGGCAAATATCAGGCCTTCATTGAGTTTAATGGCAAGGCAATAAGTCATAGTTTATTTTCTCTATATAGAATTTTTCTACGCACAAAATCAGTGCAAAGAGTGTAGCGCATTTTGCTTTAACCTTCACAACATTATTAAACTCTGTTATAGTCGTTACACCATGCCTATTGAATGGAAGACATACAGCACTGGTAGTGCCTTCGATGAGCTCATCGAAAAAACGGGCAAACCGCGCGCCTGGGCCGACTCACTCAGTCATGATTTTAGTTCATTAAGCGATGAAGAGCTTAATGCCAAACGCATCGCCTCAGAAGTCGCCATACAATCCATGGGCATTACCTTTACCGTCTATAACGAGGAAGAAGGTAACTCCATAGACCGCGCATGGCCCTTTGATATTATTCCTCGAGTAATTCGCAAAGACGAGTGGCGCCGTATCGAACAGGGCCTTGTGCAACGCGTAAAGGCATTAAACCTGTTTATTGATGATCTCTACCACAAACAGCGTGTAATTCGTGACGGAGTATTCCCAGGCGAACTGATCCTCAATTCAAAAAATTTCCGTAACGAGTGTGTCAACGTTAATCCAGCTGGAGGTATCTGGGCGCATATCTGTGGTTCTGATCTGATACGGGATAATGATGGGCAAATGTATGTTCTCGAGGACAATCTACGGGTGCCATCTGGTGTCTCCTACATGCTGGAGAACCGCGCCATCATGAAGCGAATCTTCCCGGAATTATTCAAGAACTATCATATACAGCCTGTTGATGACTATCCCGAAGAACTGTACAAGCGTCTCGCTGAACTCTCACCGCGTAAACGTAAAAATCCTGAGATCGTTGTCCTTACACCCGGCATCTACAACTCAGCCTACTTTGAGCATGCCTATCTCGCGCAACAGATGGGCGCGGAGTTAGTCGAGGGGCGGGACCTGTTTGTGAGCGATGATGATTGTGTCTACATGCGCACCATTGATGGTCCAGCACGCGTGGATGTGATTTATCGCCGCGTTGATGACCTCTTCCTCGATCCAGAGGTTTTCCATAAGGATTCCACCCTAGGTGTACCGGGCCTGATGCGGGCATGGAAAAAACGTAAAGTCTCCCTCGCCAATGCCCCCGGTGCAGGCGTTGCTGATGACAAAGTCGTCTACGCATTCGTGCCAAAACTCATCAAGTATTATCTAGGTGAAGAGGCCAAGATACCCAACGTCCCGACACACCTTTGCATCGACAAAAAAGAACGAGACTACGTCCTTAAAAATCTGGACAAGCTGGTCGTCAAGGCCGCTAACGAGTCAGGCGGCTATGGCATGCTTATAGGCCCGCAGGCGAGCAAGAAGGAACGCGAGCACTTTGCGAATCTTATTAAGCACGACCCCCGGAATTACATCGCCCAACCACTGATTACATTGTCCACGACCCCAACATTGGTCGACCACCACGCCGAGGCACGCCACTTGGATTTACGCCCCTTTATCCTCTCTGGCAAAAAGACTTATGTGACAACAGGTGGGCTGACACGCGTAGCGTTAAAAAAAGGCTCCACTGTTGTCAACTCTTCACAAGGGGGAGGTAGTAAGGACACATGGATCGTGGATGTGAAGGACAAATAGAATGTTATCTCGCGTCGCAGAAAACATCTACTGGATGGCGCGTTATATAGAACGCGCCGAGAACAGTGCACGAATTATAAATGTTAACACCAATCTTTTATTAGACCTCCCCATCAAGGTAACTTTAGGATGGGAACCTCTCATTGAGATTACCGCTAACAAAGCCTTATTCAAGGAACTCTATCCAGAAGGTACAGAGCGCAATATCGTTAAGTTCCTGGTTGCCGATCAGCGTAACCAAGGCTCTTTACTTAGCTCATTGCACCATGCACGGGAAAATGCACGCACTATTCGCGACATTATTCCCCGTGATGGTTGGGAGAGTATCAATAATCTTTATCACAACACAAAGGTGGGCGTGGCGGCAAACTTGTCGCAAAACAAGCGCCATGATTTCCTACACGGTGTCATTGCAGGCAGCCAGCAAATAACCGGTTTATTGGCTGGAACCATGCTCAATGACCAGGGGTATCAGTTCCTTCGCCTTGGTCGAAATCTTGAACGTGCCGATATGACCACGCGCATTGTTGACGTACGCTCAGTCAATCTTCTACCCGAGGAAGATGAAGAACTAAAGCCTTTTGAACATATTCAGTGGACTAGTGTCTTGCAATCCTTATCGGCCTTCCAGGCCTATTTGCAAAACGTGCAGGGACCGGTCAAGCATAATCTGGTATTGGCCTTTCTGCTACAAAGCCGTCAATTCCCGAGGGCCTTCGTCCATTGCATTAGCGAGGTTCAGGAGTGCCTGAAAAAATTACCACGTGATACCGAGGCATTAATGATGTCTAGCCAGATTATCGAAAAGGTAAAGAAGACACGAACGGCCTCCCTCACCAAGAAGAATCTGCACAAGTACCTTGATGATTTACAGTTACAGGTTCTCAAACTTGGCACAACAATTCAGAACACCTTCTTCAATCTGCAATAACCCCGCCATTATATCCGCGACATAAACAGACCCGTCTCGGTATTGATTTTAATGACATCACCCTGAACCAGATATTCAGGTACCTGAATCACCAACCCTGTCGTTAGGGTCGCCGGTTTCGTCCGAGCGGAGGCCGACGCAGCCTTCATGCCAGGTGCAGTCTCCGTGATCTCCAGCATTACGGTGGGGGGTAGCTCTATTCCCAGTAACACGCCATCCGCGATCAATGCATGTAACCCATCGATA
>JAHEDA010000274.1 GCA_024641445.1 Gammaproteobacteria bacterium | reverse complement strand
TAATGGAATTAATCAGAGTCACCCTAATTCTGTTGTGCGTAAGTTACTAGCGGGGGCCGTTCTGGTCGGACTGTTGCCAATGACCAATGCGTTTGCCTTGTCGTCGTTCCCAACTACCGGAAGCTGTGCGATGCTTGTAACGGTTCCCGTGCCACTGGGTCAAACCATCCCGGCTAACAATGTGAGTTATAACATCATCGCGGTTCTTGATTTTGCCGCGGGGACTCTAAAAGCTGCCAATACCCGTGTGGATTATACCACTACTGGTGTAGTACTGAATGGCACCGGGGCATCGGGTGCAGAGGGTACCTTTACCGTGGCTGCTTTAGCTACTCCAGCACCTACCGAGGCGAGGCGTTTGACCGTTTCAATAACCAGCCCCTCTGCATCTACATTTAAAGCGAATGCGATTGCCGTGAATGGTGGCAATACGATCCTGATTCAGGGTGATAGTGAGCCGTTCAGTGGTGTCTGCAATTTCTAAGGGGGTTGCCATGAACGTTTCTAAACTGTTGGGAAATAGCGTGGCCCTGGCCGCAACACTGTTAATATTGTCCGCCTGCGGGCAGGTAAGTAGTGGTTCTAGCTCTAGCTCATCGGCCGCTGCTACAGCCAAGACGACTTCTGCCGTTGCGGTGGCAGCCATTCTCACTACGCAATGATGTAGTTTGCGAGTGTAAGTAAAAGGGCCGGACGCCAATGTCCGGCCCTCTTTTATTTGGTACCCGCAAAATATATTCGAGCGGTGATGTCTATTGTGTGACGAGTATTGTAGGTGTGCGATTGAGGTATGCGTGGGAAACTTTTCCTGCGGAACTTACGGATGCAAATTACTTTGCCGTGTATGCAGGGAAATGTGTTGGCGCAGGTAAAAGGGCTGATGATTGGCTAGATTGGATTAACAGAATGGCAAGTTGGCTTCTGTGGTATGAATTCATTATTCGTTCGCAGTGCTACTGCCAGAGACTTGGAATTTTATTAAGGAGTCTGTGCGTGATATTTTGCTGCGTAAGCCAGAACAGCAAAGTAGATACATGAAAAAGCCCGCGCCAAGCGGGCTTGTCAATGTATGGTGCCCAGGAGAGGACTTGAACCTCCACGGGATTGCTCCCACCAGCACCTGAAGCTGGCGTGTATACCAATTTCACCACCTGGGCATAGTGCTTTCTGCTTAAAACATTGCAAAGCCTGGCAAGTGAATTAAGCACGTACTAATCAGAAATAAATTATAATATCAAGGAGTTACTGTTGTGCTTTAGACCGCGGCAAACTACCTGAAGCTAGCGTGTCTAACAATACCGTCACCTCGGTCAGGAACCTCTTGCTTGCAGTAGGTTCCAGAAGCGGCGCACTTTACCGGGCCCCCCCGGCCTTGTCAATCCGATTGCCCCGCTTGCCTATCACCACCGTCAGGAACAGCGTATCATCCCAACCCTATGAAAAAACAGACACAAGACCCCTTCGCCGAGCGTGAGGCCGCGAAATACGAGAACCCCATCCCCAGTCGGGAATTCATCCTTGAATTGCTGGAGCGCCACGAACGCCCCATGACCCGCGAGGACATCCTCGCCGAGTTACAGCTCTCTAATGAGGAGTCGGTCGAGGCCCTGCGCCGTCGCCTGCGCGCCATGGAGCGTGACGGTCAGTTGCTATTTACCCGTAACGGCTATGGTCTGCCAAACAAGATGGACCTGATTCACGGTCGTGTGATAGGTCATCCGGAGGGTTTTGGCTTTCTGGTCCCCGATGAGGGGGGAGACGACCTGTTCCTCTCTTCCCGCGAGATGCAACTGGTGCTGCACGGAGACCGCGCGCTGGCGCATGTACGCGGGATTGATCGTCGTGGTCGGCGTGAGGGCGCCATTGTCGAGGTGCTGGAGCGTCGTAGTCAGGAGATTACCGGGCGCTTCTTTATTGAAGGCGGTGTGGCCTTCGTTGTCCCCGATAACAAACGCATCACGCTTGATATCCTGATTCCACCCGACCAGCAAAATGGCGCACAACCGGGCCAGATTGTGGTGGCACAGATCATTGAACCCCCCACACGCAAGCGCCAACCCATCGGTCGTATTCTTGAGGTCCTGGGTGAGCACATGGCGCCGGGGATGGAGATCGACATCGCCATTCGCAGTTATGGACTGCCAAATGAGTGGCCGACTGCGGTTGACGAAGAGGCAAAGCAGTTCACCGAGCAGGTGCCAGAAGAGGCGAAACAAGGGCGAGAGGATATCCGGCATTTGCCACTGGTTACTATTGACGGTGAAGACGCACGTGACTTCGATGACGCCGTTTATTGTGAGCCGCAGGGCAAGGGTTGGCGCCTGTTGGTGGCTATCGCAGACGTCTCGGCCTATGTGAAACCTGATAGCGCCCTTGATGCCGAGGCGCGTGAGCGTGGCAACTCAGTCTATTTTCCGGAACGGGTAATCCCCATGTTACCCGAGGTGCTCTCTAATGGCCTGTGTTCGATCAATCCGGAGATTGATCGCCTGTGTATGGTCTGTGAGATGGATATTGCCCCCAGTGGCAATATGAAAAAATACAGATTCTTCGAGGGCGTAATGCGCTCGCATGCGCGGCTGACGTATACCAAGGTCGCGGCGATGCTGGTCGATGGCGATGCAGCCTTGCGCCAGCAGTACACCGCCTTAATGCCGCACCTTGAAAATTTACATGCCCTCTATAAATCTCTGCATGCCTCCCGCGTACAGCGTGGCGCGATTGATTTCGACACCACCGAGACGCGTATCGTCTTTGGCGTGGACCGCAAGATCGAGCGCATCATCCCGGTGGTTCGTAACGATGCCCATCGTCTGATCGAGGAGTGTATGTTGATGGCCAATGTTGCCTCAGCGGACTATCTCCTCAGTAACAAGATCCCGGCGCTTTATCGTGTCCACGAAGGCCCAACGGCTGAAAAGCTCGAAGACCTCAAACAGTTTCTGGGTGAGCTAGGTCTCAGCCTCGGCGGGGGGGATTCCCCCACACCAAAACACTATGCCAAGCTGCTGGATTCGATCGCCGAGCGTCATGACAAGCATCTGATCCAGACCGTCTTGCTGCGCAGTCTTAAGCAAGCAGTATATACCCCGCACAACCTGGGTCACTTTGGACTGGCCTTTGATGCCTATGCCCACTTTACCTCACCGATCCGACGGTATCCGGACCTGTTGGTACATCGTGCCATCAAACACCTTATCCATGGTTTGAAGGTGGAGAAGTTCCGCTACGGTATGCAGGACATGGAGGCGCTGGGTGATCAGTGTTCTATGACCGAACGGCGCGCCGATGAGGCCACCCGCGATGCGGTGGACTGGCTCAAGTGTGAACACATGCTGGACAAGGTCGGACAGGAGTTTGATGGTGTGATTGCCTCGGTTACCAGCTTTGGACTGTTTGTCGAGTTGAATGATATCTATGTTGAAGGGCTGGTGCACATTACCGCGCTGGACAGCGATTACTATCACTATGACCCGGCCAGTCATCGTTTGATCGGTGAGCGTACCCGCCGCATGTATCGCCTCGGCGACCCGATCAGGGTCCTGGTTACTCGTGTTGATCTGGATGACCGCAAGATTGATTTCAATCTCGCCAGTAATCAGCCCGATGGCTCGACGGTTGTCACGGCGAGTGAAGAAAAGGCGGCAAAGGGTAAGCGTAAGCGGTCACGTGGCAAGGCAAAGTCCGCCCCGAAGGCCGAGACAGGTAAATCCGAAACGACCAAGCCCGCAGGCAAAAAGAAATCACGGCGAGGCCGCCGCTAGGTGCAGGAGCAGTTGATTTACGGTATCCACGCCGTGCAAGCGGTGTTGGAGAAGGAGCCGGAGTCCATT
>JAHEDA010000273.1 GCA_024641445.1 Gammaproteobacteria bacterium | reverse complement strand
GGTCCAACGCATGATGAACCAGGGTATCTGCCTGCCCGACTTGATCTGGCGACGCCTGAATATCTCATGGACCATCTTTTTCATTGGTATGGGCACGGTGAATCTATATGTCGCATTCACCTACTCATTGGCAACCTGGGTAAGCTTCAAGACCTGGGGGCTACTGGGCCTGACCCTGACCTTCGTCGTCGCACAGGCATTTTACCTAGCACGGCATATCCCACCGGAAGACGCTGAAAAGAAACCCACGGGGGCTAACTAATGCTGTACGCAATCATTGGCACTGACGGTGCAAACAGCCTTGAAAAACGTATCCAGAGCCGTCCCGCCCACCTGAAGCGTGTTCAGGCCTTGCAAGAAGCGGGACGGCTGATCATTGCGGGTCCATTCCCGGCGATTGAGAGTAATGACCCAGGCCCCGCAGGCTTTACCGGTTCACTCATCGTGGCGGAATTTGCCTCACTGGAAGATGCACGGAACTGGGCCAATGCCGACCCCTATCTCGAGGCTGGCGTATATCGTCAGGTCGAGGTCAAACCCTTTAAGAAAGTACTCCCCTAACACCCAACTCTTTTAAACAAAAGGAATTTACAATGCAAAAATCACTCTCGCTAATCTCAGCCAGTATGCTGGGACTTTTAATCAGCACGACAACCTTTGCTGCGGATAAAGTTGTCGCCACGGTAAATGGCAAAAACATTACACAGGAGACCTACGAGCACTATCTCAAGATGCGGACTGGGGGTAAAACCCAGGGTGTTAACCGCGAAATGGTTATCCAGGAACTCGTCAATCGTGAGCTGTTACGCCAGGATGCCATTAAACTCAAGGTTGATAAGGACCCCGACGTCAAGTTTCTGATCGAACAACAAGAAATTGAACTCCTGATCAAGGCGGGGCTACAGAAGTCCGTAGGCTCCAAGCCAATCAGCGAGAAGGAGCTAAAAAAAGAGTATGAAGAAAAGATCGCCAACGCAAATGTACATGAGTACAAAGCTGCACACATTCTCCTGAAGACCGAGGCAGAGGCCAAGGCGGTCATCTCCCAACTCGACAGTGGTGCAGTCTTCGCTGACATCGCCAAGGCTAAATCCATCGATACCGGCACAAAAGAGAATGGTGGTGACCTCGGTTGGTTCAATCCTGGTCAGATGGTCCCAGCCTTCTCACAGGCCGTGGCCGAGATGAAACCAGGTACTTATAGCAAAGCACCGGTACAGTCGCAGTACGGCTGGCATGTCATCAAACTGGAAGACACGCGCAAGCTGACACCACCCAGCTTTGAAGACATGAAGCAGAAGCTACAGGGCGCCATGCAAGGTGAGAAGGTGCGCGAACACCTGATGGAACTGCAAAAGAAGGCCAAGATCGACATTAAGAAATAGTATGAAATTGCCAGCCCCGCATCTGCGGGGCTGATTTTTTCCGGGACTTGGTTGTAAATTTAACCAATCACCGTCCAGGGCCCTTGTAGATATAAGTGACCACACGCATTATTCGGCTACTAGACGGTCAGATACTCTTTCACCAAATTATCCGATAGTTCAGTCATCTTACCCGCCGCCACATTACGACCGCGATCAATAATAATGAATTCTTTGCCGACTCTGCGTGCAAATGGCAACTTTTGCTCGACCAAAAGCACCGTCATATTTAAATCCTTATTCAGACGTATAATGATATCGCCAATTTCATGCACGATATTTGGTTGAATGCCTTCGGTTGGCTCATCCAGAATCAATATTTTCGGGTCAAGTGTCAGGGCCCTACCAATTGCTAATTGTTGCTGCTGCCCCCCGGAGAGATCACCACCGCGCCTGTTTAACATTGTCTTCAAAACTGGAAATAACTCAAATATGAGTGGCGGAATTGCATCGCTCATCTTGCCTTTCGTAGATAAGCCAACACGCAGATTCTCTTCTACTGAGAGAAGAGGGAATATTTCACGCCCTTGAGGGACGTACGCGATACCCAGCCTAGCACGCTGATCCGCTACCTGCGACAGCACATCAATATCGTCCAGCAACACATTGCCACTGCGCGCCGGCAATAATCCCATTAACGTTTTTAGCAAGGTTGTCTTGCCCACACCATTACGACCCATGAGACAAACACAAGCGCCAGCATTGATATTGATATCAATGTCCCATAGAGTGTGACTCTCCCCATAGAATTGATTTAGTTTGTTAACGGACAACATGAATTACTATTCCCCAAGATAAACTTCAATCACACGCCGATCGCGCTGAATCTCATCCATAGTCCCTTCAGCGAGAACACTACCCTCATGCAAAACGGTAACTTTCCGCGCAATTGAACGTACAAATTCCATATCATGCTCGACCACCACAACCGAGTGTTTTCCGGCAAGACTGGATAACAATTCTGCGGTGCGCTCGGCCTCCTGATGTGTCATACCGGCAATGGGCTCATCTACGAGCAATAAACGCGGTTCCTGCATCAGCAACATACCGATTTCGAGCCATTGTTTTTGCCCATGTGATAACTTGCCGGCGTTCGTGTAGACCTGCTCCTTGAGGCCGATTGTTTGCAGTATCGCATCAAGCCGATCATTTTGTTCGGTTGTCATCCTCGCCACCAGAGTTGGCCAGACATTCTTATTTTCTCGCATCGCCAGCTCAAGGTTTTCAAATACAGAGTGTTGTGGAAAAACCGATGGCTTTTGAAATTTACGCCCAATACCTGCCGTTGCAATCTCGTACTCTGTCATTTGAGCAAGATCCATTGTTTGGCCAAAAAAGATATCACCAGTGTCAGGCCGTGTCTTGCCCGTAATAACATCCATCATAGTTGTCTTACCTGCACCATTTGGTCCAATGATGCAACGAAGCTCTCCGTCATCAACATACAGACTTAGATTATTTAATGCTTTGAACCCGTCAAAACTAACACTCACATTCTCTACATAAAGGATCGGACCATGACGTGTATCGACCTCACCTGGTGTTACCAAATTGGTATCAGCGTGAACATTAGTGGAATGAGCTTGCCGCCAGTTACTTAATTTCTGGATTTTCATGAAGCTGACACCTTGCTACGCCTTTGCATAAACTGGTAGTACAGTCCGACCAGACCCTTTGGTAACAATATTGTTACCACAATGAATAGCGCCCCCAGAACATAGAGCCAGGCATCGGGCAATGCACCGGTCAAATAACTCTTGCTGTAATTCACTAAAAATGCACCTGCCACAGCTCCGTAGAGAGTTCCCCGCCCACCGACGGCGACCCAAATGACGATCTCAATCGAGTTCAGCGGCGAAAACTCTCCGGGATTAATAATACCGACCTGCGGGACGTACAAAGCACCAGCAATTCCCGCCAACATTGCGGATAAAACAAAAATCCACAGTTTGAAACTTTCTACTTTATAGCCAATAAAGCGGGCCCTGTTTTCGGCATCACGTATTGCCACGACCACACGGCCCAATTTTGAAGATACGACATACCGCGAAAGAAGATAACCGGCAGCAAGCGTAATGACTGACAGAATAAATAGTCCGACACGCACTCTATCTGATTGAAGATTAAATCCAACAATATCTTTGAAATCGGTTAGTCCGTTATTACCGCCAAAACCCATTTCATTGCGGAAGAAGGCCAGCATGAATGCAAAAGTTAGCGCCTGCGTGATGATTGACAAGTACACGCCTGAGACACGTGAGCGGAATGCCAGCCAGCCAAAAAAATATGCCAGCACACCCGGCACAAATATGACCATAAGCATTGCAAACCAAAACATATCGAAACCGTACCAATACCAAGGGATCTCATGCCAATTCAAAAAAACCATGAAATCAGGCAGATTTGCATTTCCATATA
>JAHEDA010000272.1 GCA_024641445.1 Gammaproteobacteria bacterium | reverse complement strand
GACTCCCTGTGTCCACCGGCCACGCTCTCTACACCCGCCGCAACGACAAAAGAGGGGGCCGTTACCCTGCAAAATGGCGATAAACGTCTACAGGCGGATCACGTCAGTTTTACTCAGGGGTCGAAGGGGTTCGGGGCGGATGGCAATGTTCGTTATAGCGATAACAACCTGCTCATGCACGGTGACAAGGCACAGGTCAATCTCGATACGACCACCGGTACGGTCGACAACGTCGAATTTCTCTCCCGCACCAACCCCGGTCGCGGCAAGGCCGACACCCTGACCCTCCTTGGTCCCGGCAAGATCGAGCTCACCTCGGCCACCTACACCACTTGCCCAATCCAGAATCAGGCCTGGAGCATGCGCGCCAGCAGCATCTATCTTGATGAGGGTATCCAGCAGGGCACGGCCCGCAATATGGTGCTCGACTTCGAGGGCATACCATTTTTCTACCTGCCCTACATCCGTTTTCCCATCGGTGAGAACCGCCTCTCCGGCGTCCTGTTTCCCGGCATTGGTGGCAGCGATCGCACCGGTACCGACCTTAGCTTGCCCTACTACTGGAACATTGCCCCCGAGTACGATGCTACTTTTACCCTGCATCAGTTCAGCTCACGCGGAGACCGTTTGGACACCGAGTTTCGCTACCTGGCCGGGGCGACACAGAGCGGTCAGATGGACCTTGAATACCTTCCGACAGACGTGGTGACCAATACCCAACGCGGGCGTATGCGCTGGCAACAAAGTGGCAGCCTCAGCTCACGCTGGAGCACCTCACTGGATATCAATCAAGTCAGTGATACGGATTATTTGCTCGACTATGGTAATAGCCTGGAGTCGAGTGCCACCACCTATGTGGAACAACGCGCCGACCTCAACTACAACAGCGATAACTGGGGCATGACCACACGCTTCCAGCGCCTGCAGACACTGCGCAACGGCTCCCCCAGCTATCAGCGTCTGCCACAGATCACCTTGGGCACGCACCTCCCCGAAATACCCGACCAACTCAACTACCGACTCAACGCCGAGTGGGTGCAGTTCGCCCACGAAACCCCCGGCATGGTGCAAGGCAGCCGTGGCTACCTCCACCCAAGCATTAGCCTGCCTTGGCGCAGCCCCGGCGGGTATTTCATCCCCAGCCTCAGCCTGCATGCCACGCAATACGAGCTGACCACACCCACAAGTTACGGGGTCAGCGCACCGGTCCTCTCCCTCGATACGGGACTGTACTTCGATCGCGATACCGAGTGGGGCGGTCTGCCAATGATTCAGACGCTGGAACCGCGCCTGTTTTATCTCAACGTGCCCTACGTCGATCAAACCAACGTGAGCGTCTTCGACAGTGCCGATACCACCCTCGGTTATAGTCAGATGTTTAGCGAGAATCGCTTTAGCGGCGTCGACCGCATTGGTGACGCCAATCAACTTGCGTTCGGTCTCGACACACGTTTTCTGCGCAGGGACACCGGTGCCGAGCTATTGCACGCAGGGGTAGGACAACTCTTCTATTTCGCTGATCGACAGGTGTATCTGCCCGGTGGCAGTGTGCAAACCACCCCACGTTCCCCACTCATGGCCCTGGTTGAATTCCAACCCCTCTCAGGCTGGCGCGCCTCGCTGGAACACCAGTATGACAATATTAACCAACAGGCGATCTATACCCAGGCCCGCCTGCGCATCAATTTCGGCAAGGACCGCATCCTCAACACGGGCTACCGTTATCGTGCCGGTACCGAGGAGGTCAGCGATGCTGCCTTGCTGTGGCGCTTCTCGCCGCGCTGGACCGTCCTCGCCAGTCGCCAATATGACATGCTGAACCAGCGCGATCTGGAGAGCCTGTTCGGTTTACAATACGACGACTGTTGCTGGGGCCTGCGCCTGATCAGTCGTCACTACTACACGAGCACGGTCTCGGGCACCAATACGTTTGATAATGCCGTCTTGCTGGAACTGGAACTCAAAGGCCTCTCCAGCTTCGGTCAACGCGAGGGCATCGAGTCCCTTCTGAAAAATCTTGGCCTGGAAAACACCCCATAGAGCACCCTATGCGCAGAATCCTGAATCTATTATTTGTACTCTTACTTACCACTCTGCCCGTTAGCGAGGGCCTCGCCCGCCCCGATATTACTGAGCTGGACCATATCGTCGCGGTAGTGAACAAAGACATCATCACCCTGGGCGAGTTGGATACACGGGTACGACTCATCAAGCAACAACTTCAAAAATCCAATACCCATCTGCCCGAAGACGACATCCTGCGTAAGCAGGTACTTGAACGCATGGTGATTGATCAGATCCAGTTACAGATCGCCGACACCACCGGCATCCGCGTCGATGATGAGACCATCAACCGCGTCATCGGCAATATCGCCCACGAAAACAAGCTGTCACTCGATCAGTTTCGTCAGGTCCTGAGCAAAGACGGGGTGGACTTTGCCGGTTTCCGCCGCAATATTCGCAACGAGATCGTCCTCAGCCAACTCCAAAAGCGTGAGGTCGAGAGCCGCGTCCAGGTCACCGAACAGGAGGTCGACAACTACCTCGCCACGGTCGCCAAGCGTAGCGGTTATGAAGACGAGTACCACGTTCTCCATATCCTCATCCCCGTGCCTGAATCCGCTACCCCCGATCGCATCGAAGAGGCGCGCAAGAAGGGGGATGATGTGATGAAGCGCCTGCAGCAGGGTGCTGACTTTGCCGAGACCGCCATCGCGGTCTCCGCCGGTCAACAGGCGCTCCAGGGCGGCGACCTCGGCTGGCTCAAGGGTGGCCAGTTGCCCACCGTTCTCGCGGATCAAGTCACGCGCATGAAGCCGGGTGAGTTAGAGGGCCCGGTCCGTAGTGCCAGCGGCTTCCACATCATCAAGCTACTGGACAAGCGTAGCCCCCAACCCAAGCACCTCATCGTCCAGACCCTGGCGCGCCATATCCTGCTCAAACCCGATGCCATTCTGTCGAGCGACGCGGCGGAAAAACGCCTGCAGGAGATTCGCAAGCGCATCGTAGCGGGTGAAGACTTCGGTAAACTGGCGCAGGCCTATTCGGAAGACAAGGCCAGCGCCAGCGAGGGGGGCAGCCTCGGCTGGACCACCCCCGGCTCACTGGTCCCACAATTCCAGACGGCGATGGATGAACTCAAGCCCGGCGAGATCAGCCCGCCGTTTCAAAGCCAGTTTGGCTGGCACATCGTACAGGTCATGGCGCGCCGCAATCACGATGACACCACCACCTATTTACGCGCGCAGGCCCGGCAACAGATACAACAGCGCAAGATGAGTGAAGAGATGGATAACTGGTTACGGCGTATCCGTGACGAGGCCTATGTCGACTACCGCCTGGACAATTGAACGGCGTGACAAACACCCTTCCCCGCATCGCCCTCACCCCCGGAGAACCGGCCGGGATCGGGCCTGACATCATTATTGCCCTGGCCCAGCATGCCCATCTGGCGGAGCTATGTGTGTTTGCCGATCCGGACTTGATGCGCTCACGCGCCCAGCAACTTAGCCTGCCACTGCACATTACCGAGGTCGACCTGCTACAGCCACCGGTCCTGCACACACCGGGGAGCCTGAAGATACTCCCTATTCCCCTGGTCTCGGCAACGACGCCGGGTCAACTGAATCCAAAAAATGCTAACTATGTACTAGAGACCCTGCGGCAGGCGACCCTTGCCTGTGTGGCTGGTCACTGCCAGGCCCTGGTGACCGGTCCGATACACAAAGGGGTCATCAATGACGCCGGGGTCCCCTTCACGGGCCATACCGAATTTCTCGCCGCGGAGACCCGTACCGATCAGGTCGTTATGATGCTGGCCGCACCGGGTATCCGCGTCGCCCTCGCC
>JAHEDA010000038.1 GCA_024641445.1 Gammaproteobacteria bacterium | reverse complement strand
TTGGCCTCCTGTTCGTGTTCGGCATCCATCTCATGCTCGTGCTCACGCTCGTTGACACTATCCTTACCCTCGCCCTGATGACGCGCGTCATTCGCCGTCGTCAGACCGTGTTCGGCCTTTTCACGCGCAGTATCACTGGCGTTGTCGGGCAGCTCAATCACCTTGGTCACGGCATCGGGCTTGTCCGCGTGCTCCATCACCCGCATGGTGACATCATCAACATCGGCAGCGTTGGCCAGGAAAGGAACGCCGACAAAACTCAGTGCAATTACTATTTGGTAGATACGCTTCATGGTCATACTCCTGTTCGTGGATTAATATCAAATTGTCAGCACATTTGTGGGCTTTTCGATCATTGTGCTGTCAGGGTCCGTTACAAGACGCAAGCGGAATGTCTTTTGCCCGCCATTGTGTATAAGCACCGTTGACAACACCCCTTCGCCATACCCCACGGCCTGAATTGGCAGGGTCAGCACATTGCTGCCCTTGCTCAAGTTGGTCTGCCATAGCAACTGGCGTGTTGACTTGCTCTTGGCCAACACAACGTTGTCGGGCAATTCGATCTTGAGCTTGACCTGATCCAGGTCGCGGGGTACATCAAACACCAGCCTGACATTCCGATGTTCGAGCATGGAGACATTCACGAACTGCATATTCGTTTGCTCTGACGCGCCCGCCTTTGACGCCAGGGTTGTTTCACGCGTGTCCGTGTGTTGCGCGGGCCATTCATGCATCAGGACCACAGCGACCAGTCCCAATGAAAGCGCCATGCCAATGGCACCGGTGAATGACAAACGACGCCCGTCACGATGGGCCGCACGCGCCGCTGCCAATGACTGTGCGACAAAACCGAAACGGGGCCCCGTTCTCGGCAGGGTACGTAACATACTACGCAGCCGTTGCGCCCCTCTGACTCGATCGCGGCAGACATTACAGCCCTGGATGTGATTCGAGCAGTCAGCGGCCTCAACCTCACCAAGCTGGCCATCCAGATAATCCTCCAGCAGTACTATCAGTTGCTTGCAGTCCATTTTTCCTCCTCGCTATCGGTATCACGCTCCGGCCCTGCAAAAGGTTCCAGAACCCCGCGTAATTTTGCGCGGGCCCGGTGCAGACGTGACTTCAGGGTCCCTATAGGCGTTTCCAGCATGTCCTCTAACTCTTGCAGGGTGTAGCCCTCGATATCGTGCAGGCTCACAACCGCCCTTTGTTCCTCATTTAGCGCGTTCATTGCGGTAAGAAGTTGGTGTTGCAGGCGCTCCTGCTCGAGTAAGCTAGCGGCAGTCTGGCCCTCATCGGCGGCAATTTCTAATTTCATCACGTCGTCTGCGCCATAAAGTGGTGAGCGCTTGTTGCGGCGCACTTGATCGATAAACTGCCGATACATGACCCGCACCAGCCACGGGCGCAGATGCTCCAGCGCCCTTATCTCCTCAACTCGGGGGTATAGCTTGATCAACAGGTCTTGTACCAGGTCTTCAGCATCGGCTTGATTATTACCACAGAAGCGGTAGGCTACTCGGTATAGATATTCCACATGCGATGCCATCAACCCCTCGAAACTACCCGGGCCGTGCAGTAGACGTAGCCATGAGCTGATTAGTGACATTGGATGCTCGCAGGAGACGGTATTCTCCCTGATCTATATTCTTCGCGCCGCGCCGTGTAAACCACCAGAGTCCCAACCTTCCCAGCCATATTGTCATCAATATGGGCATCACGAAAAAAATCGGTAAAAGGTTCCCCCACAAAGACACAGGGCGGCATATGGCCGCCCTGCAACAGGTGTAAGAACTTATTTACAGACTTAGCCTGATAGCGTCATAAAGAGGCTATTCATACGGCGGACGAAACTGGCCGGGTCATCCAGCTGCACCCCCTCACTCAGCATGGCCTGATCAAACAGGATATGGCTCCAGTCACTAAAGCGTGACTCATCCGCTTCCGTTTTCAGACGCTGCACCAGCGAGTGCTCCGGATTGATCTCCAGAATCGGTTGTAAATTCGGCACATGCTGCCCGGCCTGTTTGAGCAACTTCTGCATACTTACTGCCATATCATTTTCTTCTACCACCAGACACGAGGGCGAATCGGTCAGACGATTGGAGATGCGGACCTCCTTGACCTGGTCACCCAGGATAGCCTTCATCTTTTCCAACATATCCTTAAACTCCTTGGCCGCCGCCTTGGCCTTCTTCTTGTCCTCCGTATCCTCCAACTTGCCGAGGTCGACCTCACCCTTGGCAATCGAGGCAAATTTCTTTCCGGCGTATTCGGTAAAGTGCGACATCATCCACTCATCGACGCGGTCCGCCATCAGCAACACCTCAATGCCCTTCTTGCGGAAGAGTTCGAGGTGCGGGCTGTTCTTCACCGCCGCAAAGGAGTCGCCGGTGAGATAAAAGATTTTTTCCTGGCCATCCTTCATGCGAGCGATGTAATCGTCCAACGATACATTCTGCGCATCGGTGTCAGTATGAGTCGAGGCGAAGCGCAGGAGCTTACCGATCTTCTCCTGATTACCAAAGTCCTCTCCCGGCCCTTCCTTGATGACCCGCCCGAACTGTCCCCAGAAATCGGTGTATTTCTCCGGCTCATCCGTGGCCAGCTGTTCTAACTGGCCGAGGATCTTCTTCACAGCACCATTACGAATAGAATCAATCTGCTTGTTGCGTTGCAGTATCTCGCGCGAGACATTCAAGGGCAGGTCATCAGAATCGACGACACCACGGATGAAGCGCAGGTAATTGGGCATTAACTGCTCGGCATCATCCATGATAAAGACACGCTTCACGTAAAGCTTGATACCGCGACGGTGTTCACGGTCGAACAGATCAAAGGGTGCGCGCTTGGGTACATAAAACAGGGTGGTGTATTCCTGTGTACCCTCGACCTTGTTGTGGGACCACAACAGCGGCTCATCAAAGTCATGGGCGATATGCTTATAGAACTCTTTATATTCCTCGTCGGTGATGTCGTTCTTGGAACGTGCCCACAATGCTGAGGCCTTGTTTACTGACTCCAGTTCGTCAGTCTTGACGCCCTTATCGTCTTCCTTGTACATCTGCACTGGCAGCGAGATGTGATCGGAATACTTCTGGATGACATTGCGCAAGCGCCAGTTATTGAGGAAGTCATCCTCATCCTGACGCAGGTGCAAAGTGATAGAGCTACCACGCTGGGTGCGCTCGATATTCTCCAGGGTGTAATCGCCCTCGCCGGCCGATTCCCAACGCACACCGTGCTCAGCACCGAGACCCGCGCGGCGGGTCTCGACCACGACCTTGTCCGCAACAATGAAGGCTGAATAGAAGCCCACACCAAACTGGCCGATCATCTTCGCATCCTTGGCCTGGTCGCCGCTCAGCTTCTCCATAAACTTGCGCGTGCCGGAGCTGGCAATGGTACCGATGTTGTCCATGACCTCCTGCCGATTCATACCGATACCGTTGTCGGTAATGCTCACGGTCCTGGCATCCTTGTCGTAATCGATGAGTATCTTCAGCTCGTGGTCGCCCTCGAACAGGGCGTCGTCACTCAGGGCCTCGAAGCGGAGCTTGTCACAGGCATCGGAGGCATTCGAGATCAATTCCCGGAGGAATATTTCTTTATTGGAATAGAGTGAGTGGATCATCAGGTGCAGCAACTGCTTCACCTCGGTCTGAAAATTAAGGGTCTCTTTCTGGGTTTCAATGCTCATGGGCACCTTCTCCTGGCCGTGCTCGAATTGTGAATAGTTAAAATCAACGACTTGGGGTTATATAGGGACTGCACCCGGCAATTCAAGCCACTAGGGGGCCGACTGGATGGAATTCATCACCGAGTAGACCCGCTCTGTGAGCGCCGGGTTGACGGCCATGGCCTCCGGGGTAACGGCCACCACGGTGGGGGTGCGTTGTGTCGGCCCCAGGTCCAGCATACAAAACGGTCCCCGGATCTGCTCTGGATTACTCAATACCTCACGGAAATAGCCGGTGTCTATCTGTAATGCCTGCGGTAGTAAGGCCACATAGGCACATACCCCCATCAGTCCGGCCCGATTTCCGGAGGTCTGCGGCAGAAAGACATCCAGGACCTCACCGTGTCGAAGCAGAGTATCCTCGACAAAGGCAATCCTCGTCACCCAGGTTGCGAGAAACTCACTCATGCTGATGCGGCTACGATTAAATTCAACATCCATCGCAGGGCCATTGCCGGGCAATACTTGCAGATAAAACTTGCCCGCCCCCGTGGCCATGAGAAGACTGCCAGGGCGAATGGCCTGTAGCACATCTTCATGCAGTAAACCTAATGTGATGCCCTTCGCTATACTCTGACGCGTGATGTCAGCAGACGGATCAGGCATGTGTGGGAACGGTCTGAGTTGCAGCCGATGCACCTTTGGCACACTCACCGCAAGATTGGCTTGACCACGGTGAGGCGCGATTAGATAACTATGTACCTCACCCTCACCAAGGCTAACGTCAGGAACCCGATTACTCGATTGACGCTTGCAGTCTTTGTAGTCAAGGACCAGGCTATATTTACCAGGGGCCTTGGCGCCCACTCTGACAATAATACGGTCACTATCGCTTTTCAGTTCGAGTTTGTGTGTATCCGCGACTGCACTGGTAAGTAACCAGGGATTCTGCCCCACCTGCGTTCCAGTTGGGTCAAGCAATTGCATGCTAAAGTTTACTTGAGGGCCACCCACAGCTTGAAGCATCGCGGTCAACTTTCCCGAACAGTCAGAGGCATTCACGACGGTTTGTAGTGAAAGTAATTGTCGGCGCAAGGCACTCACGCCATGTAATCCTACCGATGTATTCAGATCGATGACGTGGCTGGCAACGTACGCGGGAGACAACTTGCCCTGGCGCTGCGGCAGCGATTCCACCCGACCATTTTTTGTCGTGTGCGTCACCTCGATACGATAACTGGCCTCGTAATCAGCACCAAGCTCAACTCGATAACTTGAGGCCGTGGCGGGTTTTATATTGATTGAAATAATATTACCAACCGATTCCATCTTCACGACGGCGTCATTCGGCGCCTTTGCGTGGGTATCCGCCCAGCTCACCACACCGTGTCCCCCATCAATCAGCGAGACCGATTTAATAACTCCCGGTTCCGATGTCTGAAGCCGTATTTGCAAGGCCGGTTGCACGCTCACTCCATGCGTTACTGGCGGAGGCGGTCCAGGAGCGACGGGAGCAGTGGCCGTAGTAGCTTTCAGAGGGGGCAAAATTTCTGGCTCAACCGCTGACGTCAATGGGATCGTTGTGACAGTGGAGATATCGAGTGTATTTTTAGAATAGATATACCAACTTACCGCGGCGACGAGGCTGACCATACCAAGGGCAAAGAATTTCCAGCGGCGCATACTTACGGTTTTCGTCCCAGGTATTCCAGGACGTGCGCCGCGATCTCTTCTACCGAGCGCTCACTCACGTCCAGGTAGGGAATACTATATTGTCGATACAAGGCCTCGGCCTGTCCCAATTCGTGACGGCACTGTGCCAGTGACGCATATCGACTGTCGGCCTTACGCTCCTGCCGTATCCGGTGCAGGCGTTCAGGTGTTAAGGTCAGGCCGTAGAGTTTATCTCTCACCGCCTGCAAGGCGGTGGGGAGTTGTAGATTTTCCATATCCTCCTCTACCAGCGGAAAATTGGCGACGGCGAGACCATAGTGCATGGCCAGATAGACACTGGTAGGGGTCTTACCACTGCGCGAGACGCCGATGAGAATGATGTCAGCCTCCTCATAGTGCCGGATGCTGCCACCATCATCATTTTGTAAGGAAAAATTGATAGCCTCCATGCGCTGCATGTAGTCCATATGCATACGATGCGAATGTCCAACCGCCTGCGAGACCGGCAGACCAAGGGCCTGCGAGACCGGCGCAAGAAATGTCTCCATGAGATCAATATACACACAAGTTGTAGACTGAATGATACCTCGCAGTTCTGCGCTAACCAGCGTGCTCAAAACGATTATCGAGTGCGGTGGAACTTGCAGCCGCACGATCTCACCGGCCACCACCCTCGCCTTCTCTGGCGTATCAACATAGCGGTGGACATGCACCTTCGCCTCCAGTCCCGTAAATTGTGTCAATAGACTTCGACCGAGCGTCTCGACGGTAATTCCAGTACTATCGGAGATGAAAAATATATCGCGCTGCATCACGAGTACCCAAGGAAGTTGATAGGGCAAATCCTAGCACACGGCCCCATTGCCAAGTGTTATGCTTCCTATATTCGTGGCAAATAGCCCAGTCATGCAAGAAGGGTGTGTTATGAGTGAGTTTCTGTTGTGGTTCGAAGAGGTGGGCATCGACGATGTCCCGCGTGTCGGTGGCAAGAACGCCTCCCTGGGCGAGATGATCCAACACTTGGGAAAATTGGGTGTGGCGGTCCCGGGTGGTTTTGCCACGACAGCGGCCGCCTTCCATGCCTATCTCACCCACAACAAACTTGAGGCCCGCATCAATGATGCACTGGACAAACTCGACGTAACCGATATGGCGGCACTCGCCAAGACGGGTGCCGAGATCCGTGCCTGGGTTGAGCAGGGAGAACTCCCTCCCGCCTTCGCCCAAGAACTTCGCGAGGCAACCCGTTTATTGATCAAACGCGAGGGGAATCACGCCAGCTTTGCCATCCGCTCCTCTGCAACCGCTGAAGACCTGCCCGAGGCCTCCTTCGCCGGACAGCAAGAGACCTTTCTCAATATTCAGGGTGAAGAGGCTATCCTCGTCGCAATCAAGGCCGTCTATGCCTCCTTATACAATGATCGTGCCATCACCTACCGTGTCCACCAGGGTTTTGCCCATCGCGGCGTAGCACTCTCCGCCGGGGTACAACGCATGGTGCGTAGCGACCTCGGCGCCAGTGGCGTCATGTTTACCATCGACACCGAGAGCGGCTTCGAGAATGTCGTCTTCATCACCTCGGCCTATGGCCTCGGCGAGACAGTGGTACAGGGCGCAGTCAATCCGGATGAGTTTTATGTGCATAAGCCCATGTTGCAGGCAGGCCATCAGGCCGTTCTCCGACGCACATTGGGTAGCAAGGCGATCAAGATGGTTTACGGTGCGAAGACCCTGAGCGGGCACTCCACCAGAACGATTGAGGTGAGTCGTGACGAGCAGCGTCGCTTCAGTCTCACCGACAGTGAAATCATGCAGCTTGCGCGCTACGCCGTTACCATCGAACAACACTACGGTCGCCCCATGGATATTGAATGGGCCAAGGATGGTAAGAGTCAGCAGTTGTTCATCGTGCAGGCACGCCCGGAGACGGTAAAAAGTCGCTCTCAACATAATGTAATCCGCCGGTATGAGATCCATCATCGAGGCAAGGTAGTGATCACCGGACGCAGCATCGGACAGCGCATTGGTGCGGGGACCGCCCGCGTAATTCGCTCGGTAAAGGAGATTGGCAAGGTCAAGGCGGGGGATGTGCTCGTCACCGACATGACTGACCCAGACTGGGAACCTATCATGAAACTCGCCTCTGCCATCGTCACCAATCGCGGCGGCCGCACCTGTCACGCAGCCATCATCGCGCGCGAGATGGGCATCCCTGCCGTGGTCGGCTGCGGCAATGCCACCGAGGTCATTAAGGATGGTGACCTTGTTACCGTCTCCTGCGCCGAGGGTGACATGGGTTATATCTATGAAGGCAAACTCGACTTCAGTGTGCGCGAGATCAATATCGACAAGATGCCCGAGCTGCCCTTCCAGATCATGCTCAATGTCGGCACACCTGATCGCGCCTTTGACTTCCAGTATCTCCCCAATGCCGGTATCGGCCTGGCACGTCTGGAATTCATCATCAACAGAATGATTGGCGTCCACCCCAAGGCCCTGCTCAACTACACACAGCAACCTGCCGACATCAAGCAGCTCATTGATGACGCCAGCACCGGTTACGCCGACCCGGTCAGTTTCTATATCGAGAAACTGACCGAGGGTATCGCGACCCTGGCGGCAGCCTTCTGGCCCAAGCCGGTGATCGTGCGCCTGTCGGATTTTAAATCCAACGAGTATGCCAACCTCATTGGTGGCAAGGCCTACGAACCGGTGGAGGAAAATCCCATGATCGGTTTCCGTGGCGCCTCACGTTACATCTCAAAAGACTTCCGCGACTGCTTTGAGCTGGAGTGTTTTGCCGTCAAAAAGGTACGCGACGAGATGGGCCTGACCAATGTGGCGGTAATGATCCCGTTCGTGCGCACTGTGGACGAGGCGCGTGGTGTCCTGGAATTACTCGAGGACAATGAACTTGCACGCGGACAGAATGGCCTCAAGGTGATAATGATGTGCGAGATCCCCTCCAATGCCTTACTCGCCGATCAATTCCTGAAATACTTCGACGGCTTCTCTATCGGCTCCAACGACCTCACTCAATTAACACTAGGCCTCGATCGCGACTCGGGGCTGGTGGCCGACCTCTTTGACGAGCGCAATGACGCCGTCAAGGCGCTCCTCTCCATGGCCATACAGGCCTGCAACAAGGCGGGCAAATATATCGGCATCTGCGGCCAGGGTCCGTCGGACCACCCAGACCTTGCGCGCTGGCTAATGGAACAGGGTATACACAGCGTCTCCCTCAATCCCGACTCGGTCATCGATACATGGCTGTATCTTGCCGGTGATGACACCAAGATCAAGGGACACTGAGGTGCGGCTGGTCATTATTGCACTCATCATTGTTGTACTGACGATCGTCGGCACATTCCTGCGCGATATCTATCGACCCTATGCGCTTGCCGCCTATGCCCTGGCTAGCCTGTTTCTCGGTCTGTTGGTCGCCTCGTTTGTCGGGTGGGTATAAATAAAAAAGGCGGTGGTCGTATGCACAACCACCGCCACAGGTTTTTCCCGCACTAAACCAGACATCCTCAGGGAGTAGCCATCTATCCCCTCATCCTGACCTTCTCCGGAGGGAGAATGGGCGGTTATTTAGTATCATCACTAACTGGCTTTAGCGGTCTTCCCCAAGATGGCCTTGGCCGCATTAACAGCAACCCCCTTACTGATCGGTGCCTTGGCCTTGCTCAGCACCTCATCGAGGGCCTTGAGACAATACTCCACATTGTGGGCGTTGCTGGCGTAGCCCATCAAACCGATACGCCAGATCTTGCCGGCCATCGACCCAAGTCCTGCGCCAATCTCCAGGTTGTAATCATTCAACAAGGTCGTGCGCACCTCGGCGTCGTTTACCCCTTCTGGAATAGTCACGGCATTCAGCTGGGGCAAGCGATCGCCTGCCTTGACAATAAACTTCAGGCCCATAGCCTCGATACCGGCCTTCAATGCCTCGTGATTGAATGCGTGACGAGCCCAGGCATTCTCCAGTCCCTCGTCTTGCAGTATTACCAACGCTTCATGTAGACCATAGAGATTGTTAATCGGTGCGGTGTGGTGATAGGCGCGCTTACTACCGCCACTCCAGTAACCCATCACCAGGGTCAGGTCGAGAAACCAACTCTGTACCTTGCGCTTACGCGCGCGAATTCGCTCAAGCGCACGCTCATTAAAACTGACCGGTGACAGACCGGGAGGGGCCGATAGACATTTCTGGGTACCGGAATAGATCGCATCAATCCCCCACTCATCCACCTTAATCGGGGTTCCTCCAAGCGAGGTCACCGCATCGACAATGGTCAGGCAATCATATTTGTGCGCGAGGGCGACCAGGGTCTTGGCATCCGACTGCGCTCCGGTGGAGGTCTCGGCGTGCACGAAGGCAACGAGCTTGGCGTCGGGGTTGGCCCTTAGTGCATCTTCCAGTTTCTGCGGGTCAACCACCGTACCCCAGGCATCCTCGACCATGATGGGGACACCACCACAGCGCTCAACGTTCTCCTTCATGCGCCCACCGAATACACCATTCTGACAGACGATGACCTTGTCCCCGGGCTCAACAAGATTGACAAAGCAGGTCTCCATACCCGCCGAGCCCGGTGCGGAGACCGGGAAGGTCAGGTCGTTCTTGGTCTGAAAGGCGTACTGCAATAGCCCCTTCATCTCCTCCATCATCCCAACGAAGGCCGGGTCGAGGTGACCAATGGTCGGTCGGGCCAAGGCACCGAGCACACGTTGACTCACGTCCGAGGGACCGGGTCCCATCAGGGTACGCTTGGGTGGCTGAAAGGATTTGACCGTCATGGAATACACCTCGTGAACGCTTGTTATGAAAAGTACCCGAGTATAACGCAAGGAAATAAGCCGCGTGCAAGCAAAAACACGGGAAAGAGCCTCATGCCGCCCAGAATGAAATGCGGGGGCTGTTCAGGCAGAACTTAGTGATGAGAAAAACGCTCGTGCCATTCCTGCAGGTGTGTACGCATGCGGCGGACATGACTCCCCTCCCAGAATATCTGTTGGCAACTGGGGCAAAAATAGGCGGCATCGATAAATTCACGTTTGGCGAGGGGTAGAACCGAGAGCTGTTTGGGGCGAGCCTCCTGTAAGGCGGCATTACACACCATGCAACGAGTGAAGGGGCTGAACTGCCATTCAATAGCAACCTGCCGAGAGAGTTCCTCGGCACAGGCCTCCAGGTTATCGGCCCGCAGCAGAATCACGGTACCGGGTGCGCGGCGGTGTTCGATCAGACCCCGGTCGCGTGTGATGAGGAGCCGTTCCTCTCTCAGTGCATGTTGCAGGAGTTCGTAATCTGACTCCCCCTCGGCGGCGATGCGGGTATCGTAACCCGCCGCCCGCAACCAGCGCCCAAGCCGCTGCAGCATTTCATCACAAAGGAATTTGGGAGGGCTCTGCTCCATCCCGCGGTCCGCTTACACCGCGTCCAGATTACGGATCACGCCCGTGACGATACCGAGTATCTGTACATCTTCATTCCGTAGATAGATGGGAGACATCTCCGGGTTGGCGGGTTGCAACCGAATACCAGAGGCCTCGACGAAGAAACGTTTGAGGGTAACCTGTTCGCCATTGATCATGGCCACCACGGATTCGCCATTAGTGGCCGTCTCACGCTTCTCTACCACGATGATGTCACCATCCTGGATATTGTCATCGACCATCGAGTGACCCCGAACCTTCAGGGCATAGGTATTCTTGCGCACCATATTGGTCGGCACACGTACCCGCTCATCCACCACGTAGAGGTCGATTGGCTGACCGGCCGTCACCAGCCCAAGCAGAGGGACCTCAGTTAACGCCTCGGTTTGCACATCAAGGGCTTCCAGGGCAGGGTTCCACACAGGCCGATTTTTCTTTGAAATCAGGTAACTAACGTTGGACATTTATATTTCCCTTTAATAGTCTCCCTTAACATAACGGGTTTATGGAACTTCTTCAAGCCCAGCCCATCTCAGCAAGACTGAGTGATCCCAGACACCGAACATGGAATAATGCGCCGATGAAACGTAGCCAAGTAATCCTTCTTATAATCGTGGGTGGCCTGAGCCTCTGGCTTGGACTGTGGTTGAGCCGAGACAAGGCACCCGCCCCCATACCTGAAAACATCAGTAGCACCTTGCTACCGCAAGGCCGCCTGTTACCCGAGTTTCACTTAGTGAATCAGGAGAACCAGCCCTTCTCACGCGACGACCTCGTGGGAAAGTGGAGTTTTCTCTTCTTCGGATACACGCACTGCCCCGATGTCTGTCCCGCAGCACTCACCACTATGCAGTGGGCCTGGCAGATACTGGGCAATAACAAGACCCATCAGAATATTCCGCGACAAATGGTCTTCATCAGCGTTGACCCACGCCGCGATACCCCCGAGGTGATGAAATCTTACGTGAAGTATTTCGACCCCTCATTCATCGGTCTGACCGGCGAGTTGCCCGAGATCGATGCCCTGACCCGTAACCTCGGCATCCTCTATGCCTACACCCCTGAGGGCAAGGATGGAAAGAACTACTCGGTCAGTCATAGCGGACAGATTCTCTTGATCGACCCCAAGGCCAATCTTCGCGCCGTGTTTTCACCACCACACGAGGTAGACAAGATCGTAGGAAATTTTATTAGCATCGTGGATTACGTTAAGGAGTAGTCATGAACAATCGTTACCTAGCAATCATCTCTCTTGCAGTTACCACCTTATTAAGCACACCACTCTACGCCGCAGACCTGGACGTTAGCGACGCCTGGGTCGCTGAGGCCCCACCCATGGCGGCAGTAATGGCGGGGTATATGACCCTGCACAATAAGGGTAAGACAGGCATCAAGATCTTTAATGTCAGCAGCCCCGAGTTTAAAAGTGCCGAGATACACGAGATGACCACCGATGCCAACGGCATGATGAGCATGAGCCCGATTCCTCACCTCGAAATCAAGGCCGGTAAATCCGTAACGCTGGCACCGGGCGGCTATCACCTGATGCTGTATGGTCCCAAGACACGTTACAAGCAGGGCGACAAAATTGCGTTCAAGTTTGTGCTCTCAGATAACACCTCGATGGAAGTAAAGGCTCAGGTTCGCAAGAAGGTTGGTCATGCAATGGACCATGGACACATGGACCACGAGCACATGCAACATGGCGATATGCCCATGCACGAGGGGCATGAGCAAATGGATCACTCCATGCACAATAATTAACACAGGGGTCTGCGCTTGTTTGCAAAGCTGTTTGCGCTTATCCAGTACCCCCTGCCTCATCACCCGCTCTCGCGGGTGATGTACTGGCTGACACGCCGACGCCTGGGGGCCATCAAAAATATCTTCACCGCCTGGTTCATCGGTCACTTCAGGGTCAATATGACCGAGGCCCTGGAACCGGACTACCACCAGTACCCGACCTTCAATAGTTTCTTTACGCGTGCGCTACGCGAGGGGGCTCGACCCATCGTGAGCGGCCACAACGAGATCGCCTCTCCGGTAGATGGCCGCGTAAGCCAGGCCGGGCGCATTGAGGCCGAGCAGATCTTTCAGGCCAAGGGCCATCACTACTCCATGCGCAGCCTGCTGGGGGATTCATCCTATGCGAAGTTTTTTACCGGGGGGGAATTCGCCACACTCTATCTCTCCCCCCGCGACTATCATCGTATCCACATGCCGGTGAGCGGTGAGCTGCGTGAGGTCCTGCATGTCCCGGGACGGCTATTTAGCGTAAACCCAGCCACCGTGGCAAACGTGCCTGGTCTATTTGCGCGAAATGAACGTGTCGTAGCCATCTTCGAGACAGAGCTTGGCCCCATGGCAATGGTCCTGGTCGGCGCCATTTTTGTCGCCAGTATCGAGACCGTCTGGCAGGGTGAAGTCACACCGCCCAGTCGCAATGGAGTACAGACCTGGCACTATCCCATGCCCGAGGGGGCTCCCATCCGACTGGAAAAGGGAGTGGAGATGGGCCGCTTCAATATGGGCTCAACCGTGATCGTCCTGTTTGGACCCGGACAAATGCGCTGGGGTGCGGAGATTACGGCGGGAAATGCGATCAGGATGGGGCAATTGCTGGGGCTACAAACAAAGGACGAGGGCATCAGGCGCGGGCAAAGGTAAAGCTGACCACGTCCTCAATGTGGTCGGCCCCAACGGCCAGCATCACCAGGCGATCCACCCCCACGGCAACACCTGCGCAGTCGGGTAGTCCCGACACCAGGGCCTGAAGAAGATGTTCATCCAGAGGGGGCGTAGTCTGCCCCCGCAGGCGACGCAGGGTTAAATCCGCCTCAAACCGCCGCCGTTGTTCGGTACTGTCGCGTAGTTCATAAAAACCATTGGCCAGTTCCATTCCATTAACGAAGACCTCAAAACGCTCTGCCACGTCGGGATTACCCCGCCTGACCCGAGCCAGTGCCGCTTGACTCGCCGGGTAGTCGTAGACGATTACCAGACACCCCTTGGGTAACGCAGGCTCCACTATCCCGGCCATCAGCAGGTCGAGCCAGACATCACGGTCATCCGCAGCACCAAGGCCGTGTACCTGTAATTCAGCGCATCGCGCCATCAGCTCATCCACGCTGGCAGTGAAGGGGTCCATGCCAGCCCCCAGCAGAAATGCCTCGCGATAACTGAAGCGTTTGGCTGTGGCCGTCAGGGCCTCATGCAAAATGCCCTGGAGTAATGCCTCCACCTCGTCCATCAACTTCGTCAGCCCGAAGCCAGGCCGATACCACTCCAGTAGTGTGAACTCGGGTTGATGCCGACGCCCCTCCTCCCCCGCGCGAAAGACCTTGGCTAATTGGTAGATCGCGCCACTCCCAGCGGCCAACAGGCGCTTCATGGCAAATTCGGGAGAGGTGTGAAGATAGCCCGTGTGGCGAGTATCAGATGAGGCGACACGAAAGCTCTCGATATGAGGATCGACAGTGGCGCCGTGCGACAAGGCAGGTGTCTCAACCTCCATCACCCCACGCGCATTAAAAAAGGCCCGTATCGCTGCCAGGATACGGGCCCTTTGTTGCAGGGTGTGCAGGCTGGCGCTGGGGCGCCAGGATGCATCCTTATCGGTCATTGCGGGCGAATTACTCTTTGAAACGACCGAGGTACTCACCAGTACGGGTGTCAACCTTTATGAGTTCCCCCTCATTCACGAACAAGGGCACGCGCACCACCGCACCGGTATCGCAGGTCGCGGGCTTGCCACCGCCGCCGGAGGTATCGCCACGTAGGCCGGGGTCGGTCTGTA
>JAHEDA010000271.1 GCA_024641445.1 Gammaproteobacteria bacterium | reverse complement strand
GAATAATGCGAAATAATTGGCGATAAATAATGAAACGTGTCAAAACAACAACGGAAAATGAAATGTGTCACGTTTGGACAGCGATTTCTCAGAAAAATGGCAATTAATCAGACGTTCCTTAGGTTATTTTTCCATCAGAGGATATCCAGGGATGTGGCGTGACAAACACACGAAAGAGCAACATCGGTATTGGCGATCATGTCTCATGTTTTCCCTACTTGTTATATGGATAAGGCTCCTCTTTCAATTCTTTCAGTCGGGCTAGAGACTGGTGGAGGAGGTAGCTTTAACCGATCTGTTCGCAGGCGGCGACGGAGGCGCGCAGCCTCGCGGGCATCCTCGAAAAAGAGTTAGAAAAAAATCACCCCTGCGATAAAACAGCAGGATATCGGGGTGCTCGGCCTTGATGCGTAGATACTGCTGCATGCAGGCCAGGTTGCCGAACTGGTTCTGCACCCCCATGCCGGGTTGACTTATTATGAGGGCGAGTATTCATGTCATGGGTTTGCGATGGCGAATACAGACAGGTAGCCCGTGGTGAGAGGTTTTGCATCATACGTCGGCGTCAGATGCGGCGTAAATGCCATGCGGCCGTCGATGAACAGCTACGTGTTAGTATGCGGGATGGTGTGGGGTGTCGATAATTAAACGGTGTGTTTTCTCTGCATCATGGGTCGATATGTTGCGTGTGCGGGGAGGGGCTATCGCGTGATCGCTGTAGCTAAAACCCATCTACCTGCCAACTTTATCCTTACTTGGCATAGAGCGCCGGTAACGTCGGTTTTGTTTTTAACGAAGGAGTCGGTGCAGTGAAATGAGAGAGAGTCTGTGCAAGGGTTTCACCCTGCCAGTTGCTGCCGGTATAACACGCTCTATCAAGTTGCCGGATCGATTGTGCAAGCGTGTCATCCGTCATCCTGCCTGCCAATTCATTCAGTCCAAGCGGTGGTGCCTCGGGCCAGACCGTACCTGCCCACGCTAGTAGGTGTTGGCGCGCGGCGTGTACATCGTTGTCCTGGCAGGCACGTTTCAATGCCTTCAGGCTTGCGCCTGTCCCGAGCGTTTGCTGCGGGCTTTCTGGCGTGCTCTTATTTGCGGTGCGCGGTATCTGTCGGCGTACACGCCACCAGGCTGCGGCCGTACCCAGCCACAACAGGGCCAGTACAAGACTGATCCATCTCCAGACGGGATCGCCCCCCGATTTGTCGGACGGGACAACTGCAACTTGCTGCATGACTGGACTACTCTGCACTGGCATGTTCGTTTGAGTCGCAGCGGTTGGAGGCAGTACCGTATTGTTCGCAGTACTTGTCGCGGGTAGTACATTGATTGTGCGCGCAGGTAAGGTGACCTCGCGGTCCGAATTGTTAATAGTATCCCACCAATGCAGCACCACGGCGGGAAGCTGGTAATGACCGGGCTGCGTTGCCATTAACGCGATATCCTGATCACGATTACCTAGGACGGTATCGCCTTGCCCCTTGTCGGTAACACTGGCTTTGTCCGGGTAGGACTTGATGTCTTGTGGTAATGACATCAGCGTGTTGAGATCAGGTAATTGGTTACCAACCAGCCCCAAGGCAGATAAATGCAGGTGTCGCGTGAGTGGCTCACCGACATGTATGGTCATAGTGGTGGGGTGCCAGGTCTCTTCCAGTGTCACCTTCTGTGCTGGTAACCAGTTTTCACCCTTCGCTGCAGTGGGGCGTTGAAGTACATCCAGCACTATAGGCTTGACGTGTATGCGAATAGGGCGAGTGCTGGTGACCATATTGGGGATCTGCATTTGTTTGAATATATTGCCAAACATTGCATTGTTACCAAAGAAATCGTCACCACTGCCGTCTGCTATCTGCGCATCAAGTGTTGGACTATTCAATGTGATCTTGCCACTACGCTGGGGTGTTAATAAGTATTTTCGTTCGAATACCTGATAGTCACGACCATTGCGAGTCTCGCTTGATTGCACGTCATTTCCAAGTTGTTTGACAAGTACGTCACTGCTGGCAGGAAAATCCATTGTGGCCTGGCTTAGGGCCTGGTCTGCATAGATGCGCACGGTCAGGACTTCGGTAGACTGTACGTAAGGTTTTTTCTGTTCCAGCGTGGCGGTCATGAATACATGGTCGTTAGTATCGGCGGCCTGACCTGTTTGTGGATTTACACCACTACCACCGTTAACACTTATGGTGATCGGTGCTGTCTGTTGGCCGTCCCATTGCAGCGGCGGGATGAGTAAGGCGCCGTCACGTTTGGGTAGGAGAAAGACGGTGACCTGGGTCTCGGAGGATATGTGGCCATTGATAATCTGAATGTTGGAACCACTACTGCTGCCGAGGATCTGGAAATTGTCTCTTAATGGACTGATATCGGGCTGGCTGTCGGTCCTGCCATTGTGTTGTAGCTGTAACTGAATGCGCTCTCCTGAGGTAAAATCATTCTTGTTTACCCTGGCACTGACCGCCGCGTGCGCAGATGAAATTAGGCCGAAGGCAAGCAGGCTGGTAAGGATAAAATACTTGTTCTTCATTGTTGTCCCTGCTGATGTCGCATCATGTGTTCGATCAAAAATTTTCGCCGCAAGAGTCCACTCGGGTCATCCGGGATACTGCGCAGCCATTGCTCTTTCGCAATCTGCTGTTCGGTCTTTGGCTGGGATGGCCGCTGCTTCTCCTGGGCGTTCGCGCCAAACCTATCCTGATCGTCCTTATTAGTTTGGGGAGTTTTTGCCAGACTGGCCTCGGCGTCACGGCGTGCCTGTGCGGCATCATCCTTAGCGGGGGACATTTTTGCCTGTTCATCAGGAGGAGCTGCTTTACCTGTTCTACCGGCTGATTGCGGCGTATCGCGCTTGTCGGCATTTTCGCCATGAGCAGGTTTAGTCTCGGATTTTCCTGGTGGGGATTGCTTGTCACGCGGACCCTTTCCATCCTTGCCCTGTTTAGCCTGATCCTTGCTGCCCCGATTGCCTTGCTGCTCCTTGTCGGACCGAGAAGAATTTTTCCCCTGGCCCTGCTTGTTGTCAGCCTGATCTTTAGGAGATTGATTGCTACTGGAATTATTTTGCGGAGGTTGTTGTTGCAGGGCCTTTTGTACCAGGGCTCGATTGTGTTGAGCGTCTTTATTATTTGGGTCGAGCTTCAATGCCGCATCATAGGCATCCAATGCGCCCTTTAGGTTGCCGATATGGGCAAGGGCGTTACCCCGATTATAATCAGCATCCTGATCATGCAACGCTGAAAAATCTTTCGCAGCACCGGCATAATCGCCCGCCTTGAGCTTGGCATAGGCCTTATGAAGTGGGTTGACATAGACTTTTGCGGCGGCCTTGGCATCTCCCTGTTGCAACAAGGCATCACCGCGCTGATCGGCGTTACGCCAGAAACTGGACCAGAACTCACCTGCATGCACTGGCAGTATGACAGTCAATAACATGAGTACGATCAGGCTGCGCATCACAACCATCCTCTGCGAGTCAACACTGCGGCTATCAGCACCAGTATTGGCAACAACCAGACACCTGCATCGCGCCAGTGAGAGACCTCAACGCCTTTTGCCGCAACAGTACCCGCTATTGAATTCGGTGCTGACTGTAGATAGGCGATCAATCTGGGGACTTGGGCAATATCGACATAGCCACCACCACCAGCCTGGGCCAGTTGCCTGAGCTGATCGACATTGAGACGCGTTAATTGCGTATGGCCCTGTGCGTCCGGGGCAAAGTGTCCTGCCGCATTTTGTAACGGTGCACCAGTGGTGGTGCCGATACCTATCACACTCAACGTTATGCCGTGTGCCTTGAGTTCAGCGGCGGTCGTGAATGATGCGGCGGGGTCATCGAAGCCATCCGTCAGTAC
>JAHEDA010000037.1 GCA_024641445.1 Gammaproteobacteria bacterium | reverse complement strand
GGGGGGGGACATTGCCGCATGGTGTGCCTTACGTGGACTACGCGTCACGGTGCAGGACCGTAAGCATGAAACGCTCGCGAAGGTGTTGAAGCGTGCCTACGGTCTTTTTCAAAAGCGGCTCAAGGATCGCCGTGAGGTACAAGCTGCTATGGATCGCCTGATCCCGGATATTCGTGGTGATGGCGCTCGGCGTGCAGACGTTATTATAGAGGCGATATTCGAGGACCCGGAGGTCAAGCGTAATCTGTTTAAAGAGCTTGAAGAGAGGGCCAAGCCCTCTGCTATCTTTGCCACCAACACATCCAGTATTCCGCTGGATGAAATCAATTCCGCTTTAAAAAACCCGGAGCGTCTGGTCGGATTACACTTTTTCAATCCGGTGGCCAAGATGCCCCTGGTAGAAATTGTGCATAGCACAAAAACCTCGGCAGAGATCACCAAACAGGCCGCAGCCGTTGCGCGGAGAATTGATCGGCTGCCACTCCCCGTCACCAGTACACCAGGATTTTTGGTCAACCGTATCCTCATGCCCTATCTCATTGAGGCACTGATGCTGGCGGATGAAAATATTCCCTTGGCGTTGATCGATAATACAGCGCTAGACTTTGGAATGCCTATGGGTCCGGTCGAATTGGCGGACACCGTTGGACTGGATATCTGTCTGAAGGTGGCTGAAATTCTCTCAGCCTCAATGAATATCCAAATCCCCGAGCGACTGAAACAAATGGTGCAAGATGGTCATCTCGGCAAAAAAACTGGCAAGGGATTTTATACCTTCAAGGATGGCAAACCCGTTAAATCCGTCATTCCAAAAGGCTACGCTCCTCCTACTGACATACAGGATCGCCTGATCCTGCGTCTCCTCAATGAGGCAGTTAGTTGCGTCCGTGAAGGTGTCGTTGAGGATCAGGACCTTGCCGACGCTGGGATAATCTTTGGTACTGGTTTTGCCCCCTTCCGTGGAGGTCCGTTTCAATATATTGCGACACGTGGTGCCATGCAAATCAGTAAATCGCTTGAACAGCTGCAACAACGCTACGGTCCCCGTTTCAACGTTGACCCAGGCTGGCAGACGTTAATCAATGGAGAAGCGAAGTAATGAAGGGCATCCTTATGGCGGCTAACACCATAGACGTAATAAGTATTGAGGCGGCCCACACACTACATGGATTGTTTTTGGAAAGGGTACAGCGCACCCCCGAGAGCGAGGCCTATCGCTACTACGATACAGATTTAAGCCGGTGGGTATCGATCAGTTGGCGTGAGATGGCCCAGCATGTAGCACGCTGGAAAGCTGCATTGAAGGCCGAGTCACTACAAACAGGTGACCGCGTCGGGATCATGCTTCGCAACTGCCCGCAATGGGTAATGTTTGAGCAGGCTGCATTGAGCCTGGGGCTGGTGGTGGTGCCTTTGTACACCAACGACCGTGCAGAAAACATCGGCTACATCCTCTCAGATGCAGAAGTTCGGGTACTCTTAATCGATACCCAAGCTCAATGGGATGAATTGAAATCTGCCAGAGATCAGCTTAACTCGCTCCACCGAATCGTAACCGCAAGCACGGTCGTCGATGACACCGAATCCCGCCTAATACGTTACTCAGACTGGGTGAGTGAACAGGCTCCACCCTTATCGCGCCCCGTGTTTCCCCCGGAGACCTTGGCCTCTATTGTATACACCTCAGGGACAACAGGACGCCCCAAAGGGGTGATGCTGAGCCATCGAAATATCGTCTGGAATGCCAATAGCGCCAGTCGTTGCGAATCATTTTATACCAGTGATATTTATTTATCTTTTCTACCTTTATCGCATATGTTCGAACGCACTGTTGGTTATTATCTCCCAATGATGACCGGGGGTAGCGTGGTCTATGCCCGTTCGATAGAGTTATTGGGCGAAGACTTTCTTGTGGTTCGCCCTACTCTTCTAATCACTGTGCCGCGAATATTTGAGCGTGTATATAATAAGGTCCAGGCTCAACTCGCCACAAAATCCAGACTAGCCCGCACACTCTTTATGTTCACAGTAAGAGTCGGCTGGCAGCGTTTTCAACATCAGCAACAGCGTATTGGCTGGAGACCGATCTTGGTGTTGTGGCCACTCCTCAACGTATTGGTTGCTAAAAAAATAATTACCAAGCTTGGCGGGCGACTGCGACTTTCGATTAGTGGCGGCGCCCCCCTGTCTTATGCGATCGCACAGATATTCATTGGGTTGGGGGTAACGATTTCACAGGGTTACGGCATGACCGAGCTAAGCCCTGTGGTCTGCACGAATAGATTGCGTGACAATAAACCCGATAGCGTTGGCCAGGCCTTTCCCGATGTGGAGGTCAAATTGGGTGATGGTGATGAGCTGTTGGTACGAGGACCAGGTGTAATGCTGGGATATTGGAAGAATCCCACAGCTACGGCCGCTATTATTGACACTCATGGATGGCTACATACGGGTGACAAGGCCAAGCTTGACGGAGACCATATTTATATAACAGGTCGGCTAAAGGAAATAATAGTACTGGCCAATGGCGAGAAGATCCCCCCCTCTGATGTGGAAATGGCGATATCGACCGATAGTCTAATTGAACAAAGCATGATTGTGGGTGAAGGAAAACCATTCTTAAGTGCGCTGGTGGTCCTTAACCCGGATAAATGGCGTGAATTAAGCAAACGTCTGTCGCTTTCCTCACCGGATTCAGATCAGCTACATGATGCTCGCGTATGTGAAGATATCCTCTCACGAATCACACGATGTTTACATGCCTTTCCTGGTTATGCGAAGGTGTTCAAAGTTCATTGTACTTTGGAACCATGGACGGTAGATAACGAGTTAATTACCCCGACATTGAAACTGCGTCGTCAAAAAATACAAGCAAAATATCAGGATATCATCGATAACTTCTATTCAGGACATTAGCCATGCTGGATGACTTACAGCCACGCCAACCCGAGATCCGCGTGGTCGCGATGCCAGCAGACACCAATGCCGCGGGCGATATTTTTGGTGGTTGGTTGATGTCTCAAGTTGATATCGCAGGAAGCATTGCGGCTATGCGGAGGGCACATGGCCGCGTCGTTACGGTTGCCGTCGACAACTTTCACTTCATCAAACCGGTCTTTGTCGGGGACCTGGTCAGTATTTATGCCGAAATCACCAAAATTGGCACCACTTCGATTCAGGTAAATGTTAAAGCCATAGCCCAACGAGGCCGATTATCCTATGAGCTTGAACTGGTTGCCGAGGCACACCTAACCTATGTGGCGCTTGATGAGATGCGTCGGCCTCGGATTATTAAGGAGTAGTCAATTCCTTTGCTCTTCGTCAGTTTTGCAAGTAATATTAAGTAGTTACAGAATTATCTTAAACCGTGTTATCCATCAGGATATTAGCAGAATTCAATATGAATACTCCCCTGATTCAGTATGTGAAGAATCTGGTGCCCTTATGCGAGCTCCACGGCGAAAACTTTGACGAGTTGGTTCGCAGCCTCAAAGTCGAGACGCTCCCCGCTGGAAAGAAGCTCTTTAAGGCCGGCGAGAGTGATGACAAGACCTACTATCTACTCGCCGGGGAGTTAGAGATGGGGCGAGCAGATGGACAGAAATCCTTAATCAAGGGGGGAAGCCAGCAGGCCCGTTTCCCGCTCGATCACCACCGCCCTCGTCAATGTACTGCCATTACCACAACCGAGATTCACTTCTTACGTATCGATAATAGTTTGTTGGACATCCTGCTAACCTGGGATCAAAACGCCAGTTATGTCGTCAATGAGATCAATGAGGAGACCGAGGTTGACCCGGATAATGATTGGATGACCAACATCCTCAGGTCCAAGGTGTTTCTGAAAATTCCGCCCGCCAATATCCAGGCGATGTTCATGCGTATTCAGGCACTTCCGGTGAATAAGGATGAAATCATCATTAAGCAGGGTGAAGAAGCGGATTATTACTACATGATTAAAACAGGGCGATGTGCTGTATTTCGCAATGCCCCCGAGACTGGCAACAAAAATCTCAAGATTGCAGAGCTTGGGCCTGGCCAGGGCTTTGGTGAAGACGCCTTGATGTCCGAGGCCAAACGAAATGCCACTATCGTGATGCAGTCGGAGGGGACGCTGATGCGGCTCTCGAAGGAGGACTTTGATGCCCTCCTCAAGGCGCCCGTGATGAATCTTGTGAGCTATGATGAGGGTCAGGCCATGCAGTCGGATGGCGCCGTCTGGCTGGACGTACGCCTGCAGAGCGAACACCAGAACAATAAGATCGCAGGTAGCATAAACGTCCCCCTCTACCTGTTACGTCTCAATGCACAAAAACTGTCTACGCAGCGTAAATATATCCTCTATTGTGATAGCGGCCGCCGTGCGGCCTCGGCTGCCTTCACCTTGAACCAATACGGTTTTGATACTTACGTGCTCAAAGATGGTCTCATGGGTATACAGGAAGACCTCCTCGTCAAAACGGCCTAGCAATATATTTGTAAAGCTTTGTTTTTCTAGGTCGATATCTATTCTAATGTGTGTAATTCCATGGGTACGGATATCTTATCATGCAGTCCCGCACCTGGCCTGTTACCTCGGCCCTCGTCCACTATGGCTCCAGACTCTGTCTAATATGGGCATGTATGGTTACGCCGGGAATGGCCGCCACTGACCCGGATATCACGCAACTTGAATCGTTGATTGCCTCAGGTAAAAACCAACCCGCGATGGAGTTGGCAAGCCAGCTTCAAGCGACTCACGAGGGTGAGCCAGCGTTTGATTTTCTCTTTGGGCTTGCAGCCCTCTCAGTGGGTCAATATCACATAGCCATATTTGCCCTTGAACGGGTAACGCTTGCCGATCCGACCAATCCACGCGCCAAGCTTGAATTGGCCCGAGCCTATTTTCTCATTGGCGAATATCAAGCGGCAGAACCCTTGTTTCAAGAGGTTATGGCGATGGAGCCGCCCGAGAGTGTAAAGCAGAACATACAATTCTTCCTGACTGATATCGGGTTACGTCGTAATGAGTTTCTTTCCAAGACAAATGCCTATGTAGGGCTGCACGCGGGATACGATAGCAACATCAATAGTGCAACCAGTATTACGGGTTTCCAGCTGGGAGGTTTGCAGTTGAAGTTGAGAGATGAGAGCCGAGCGATTGAAGATGGCTTTGTCGAGCTCAAGGCCGGGGCAAATCACCTCCAGCCGGTAAATCTCAATCACAATTACTTCATAGGGAGTCAGTTTAGCTCTCGCACGAATCTGTTTAAAAATTACGATTTGGCTCAACTTACTTTATCCGGAGGTATTCAACTGTATACGGACTATGGCCGCTGGCGTCTACCCCTGCAGATGAATACGATGTGGCTGGATGGAAAGTCTTACCAATCTTTAGCCTCTATCACCAGCGAGCTTGGAACCGCCAATGAGCGCAGTGAAGATGCGTGGTATCTTCAATATGCCCAGGCGAATTTTCCCGATACCGCCTATCGTGACTATTCCATGACGGTTCTGGGTTGGAATCAGCAGCTATTGTTAGCTGGAAATCTGCCTCACACCCTGCAATTCGGCGCCTATCTTGCCCAGGACCGGCCGTTTTCCGCTGTCGGAGCAGCTGCAAGTGAACGTATTTATCTTGGTGTCAGTATCGGTGCGGAGTGGAGATGGGGTAGCCCCTATTCGGTGGAAGCTGCTCTGCAGTGGCAAAATAGTCAATACACGTTAGTCCAACCATTGTTTAATCAAATGAGAAACGACCTCTTTGGTCATTTCGAGCTAACGTGGCACGACCAAATAAACAAGAAATGGGCGTGGGATCTACATACCGAGCTATCGCAAAATCGTTCATCACTTCCACTTTATACCTATGATCGTTGGCAAGTCACTAGCGGAATTACGCTATCATATTGAAATATAGAGAATTATAGAGAATCACGGAATGTGATGACTATCACACAAAGTAGGCTGAAATTTAGTGCGGGTGTCTGTCTGCCGATAACCATCACAAATGCCTCTAGTCGTTCCGATAAGTAAATTTACTTTGGTGGATTTGAGCTGGAGCCAGGAGAGCTGCGATGCCAAGTAATTCATACATTTCTGCGATGACTCGCCTTATTTTAATTCTGCTGATTGGCGGCTTGGCATTCACACAGGTACGTGCGGAGGATGGTCATGCTGCCGGTATCGTGATTGTCGCAGCGGGGAACTTCATCGCGCTTAATGAAAAGCAACAGCGGCGTGTGCTTGAGAGACGTTCAAAGGTTTATGTGGGTGAGACCCTCGTTACCGGAACTTCTGCCCAGGCACAGATTAGATTTGTTGATGGAGCCGTCATCTCTCTGCGTCCTGATACCGAGCTACGCATTAACCAGTATCAGTACGATTCCAATCACAAAAAAGCAGCCAATGAGAGCAGTGTCCTAACTTTAATGAAGGGTGGTTTTCGTACTATCACAGGAGCCATCGGCAAAGAAAAATATAAGGTACAGTCAAGTCTAGCGACAATTGGAGTGCGTGGTACGCACTATGAGGCCGTCATTGCCAGTGACGGTCTGTATGTAGGTGTCTGGCATGGTGGTGTGACCGTTTCAAATGAAAAGGGCAAAGTGGACCTGGGTATGGGGGCCGACTTCAATTTTGCCTATACACCGGCCAGTAATGTTGCACCACAGGGACTCTTACAGGCCCCCGATGTCATCATAAATCAGCAACCCGGGATCACGACCTCTGATAGTACAAACCAGTCAAATACAAACTCATCAATCATATTGTCTTCAACTCCCTCTCAGTTGAATAATGCGCTGCAACAAGATGGAGCCGAAAATTTAAGCAGTGTACTCAAGCTAGATCAAACCGGAATAGCCATATTTGATTCTCCCTCTACACTCAATAGTTTCAGCGGTATACGTGGCAAGGCAACTGAGGGTGCAAGTGGTTCAGCAGTGTTTACAGATAATGGTCTGGATACCAGCAACCCAAACTACTCAACAACCCCGGCGAAATACGTCCTCTTACAGGGTGACGCCAAGGTAACCGCGAGTAATCATGCTGTAATCGATGGTGCCTATACGGCCGATTGGGGCGCATGGGGAACTGGTTCAATACTGCAAACCTATGATGCAACGGGCCTCAAACAACAGCAAACACTCGATAAACCTGTTTATTGGCTCAGTGCATCTCCCACTCAGAATATGCCAACGAGTGGTTCAGCGCCGACATACTCGAACCTGATCGGCTCTGTGGGTGGCGGAACAAATTCAAGTGGGGCACAAGTCGGCATGACTGGATTTGGGCTAAATGCCAATGTCAATTTTGGAACCGGCGCGATCACAGGGGATTTTCACTTCAGCACCGGTTCAGATTCGTGGAGTGTGACTTTTGCGGGTAGTGGGGCTGGAAACGTCGGGGTGAAGGGTTCAAATCTTAATCTGGCTATAACCGGAGGTAGTGTGAATTCTATAGAATCTATCGATGGTACGATGACGGGTATGTTTACTGGTTCGAATGCAACGGCCATAGCGGGTGGTTTTGATGTCCACTCGACATCGGGCCCAGCTCTAACGGCCCAGGGCGCATTTGTAGTATCACAGTAATTTGCACCGGGTAGCCCAAGTGCAGTGGAAAATCGCTGCTCAATTCACGAGTTAAATGTTATTTGCTACGCCGCTCAAACGAGCCATCCCAATCGGACTGGGGGGGGTGAGATTCAAGAAAATCGACGCGATCTTTATATACCAAATATATATTTCGTTCGCCATGGCGAGCAATTAGCATATCCAGGCTTGAATTCGCTCTCTCCCACTGCCGGGCTTGATAGGCCTTGAGCATCTCATTGAAGTTATTTGATTCTTCCAGATCCGACTCATCGGCTTGCGAAAGCCGACAAACAGGCTCGTAGACCCATACTGGTTCCTTTTTACCTTTCACCCGCACAAGATCAAGTGTGCGACAGAAGTACTGATCTTTTATTGCGCTGTATGTATTTTGGCCAATGACAAGGCTAACGCCATAATATCTGCTGGAGGCCTCTAAGCGAGAGGCCAGGTTTACCGAGTCACCCAACACTGTATAGGCGCGCCTATATTCAGAACCCATGTCTCCAACGTTCATCATCCCGGTATTTATACCAACACAAATATCGATATTAGGGAGGCCTTCGCGCGCAAACTCCAGCTTGAGTTTTTGAGTGGTATTGATCATGGCCAAGGCGGCATCGACTGCATGTAACGCATGCTCAGGGTCTGTTAATGGGGCACCCCAAAAGGCCATAACCATATCACCAACATATTTATCGATCGTGCCACGATGCTTGAAGATCACCGCCGTCATAGGGGTAAAAAAGCGGTTCAGAAAGCGTTTTACCTCGGTCGCACTCAGTTGCTCGGATAGCGTGGTAAAGCCAACAATATCCGCAAATAACACCGACATTTCACGCGTGTCGCCCTCGAATCCATAGCCGCTGGGATTGTCACTCATTACCTCGACCAACTCAGGTGGTACATACTGGCCAAACATGTGTTTGAGAAAACGTCTTGCCTTGGCCTCAAAAAGAAATCCATAGCCAAGGTTTGCCATCGCCAGTGTAAATATCATTAACAGCGGAATCGCAACTGCAACAACATAGCCTTGTACAGTCCAGAGCCATACATTAAATCCAATCAGGCTAACGCTAATTAAGAGTGTTACTCCGATCTGAAGCAAGGGGCTGATTATGGGTAAAACGATAACCATCACAAGACCAATTATGAGCATTAATATAAAGTTGGCCCCGCGTGCCCAGGGTGGTTCTACTGGGAAGTGGTTATCCAACATGCTGGCGATTAGGTTCGCGTGTACCTCCACGCCAGGGTATACGCTCTGCATTGGCACGGCACGTAGATCGAATAAACCCTCGGCGGTGGTACCCACCAGCACAATCTTGTTTTCAAGTGCCCCCTGGGAATAGTTCTTATTCAAGATATCAGTTGCCGATATATAAGGAAAACTATTAAAGGGTCCCCTATAGGGTATGATTGCCCGTCCCTCGCCATCGGTACGGATAATCTGCCCAGGCAAGAGAGAAATACCCGTAATATTCTCCGCCCCTCCAATCCTCTCGGTATAGATTTTAACCTTGTCGACGAGTTGAAAAAGCCGCACCGTCTCGAGTGCTAGCGAGGGGTATATTTCATTTTTATACCGAATAACCAGGGGAACGCGTCGGATAATGCCGTCGGGGTCGGTGCCAATTGAGAAAAAACCGGCGTATCTCGCGGCCTTCTGCAAGACGGGTAGATTCGCGGTGTAACTTCCCATGCTTAGAATGGTTGTGTTGAGTATTTTCTTCTTATTGTCAAATCTAAGCGGTTGCGGTAATACTCCGACAGGTTCGAATGTTTCTTGATGAAAGATATAGCCTAGTACGACATCTTTGTTCTTCAGGCTATTGGCAAAACGTTGATCGCTATCATACTCGTCAAGTTTTTTCTCAAGCCTTGGTAGCAGACCGGGTGCAGCTGAGAGATCGGGTTTGAGTTGTTCAAATATCTGTCGTGCCTCGTTACGCTCCGCTTCAGAGAAGATTACATCAATCGCAATGACAACGGCACCCGCATCGTGGAGATTTTCGAGAAGGTTTGCCATCTTGCTGCGTGACCAGGGCCAGCGCCCCTCCTCGCGCAAACTCTTTTCGTCAATATCTACAATCGTAATTCGCTTATCCTGCGGGACATCGGTATCCATACTGAGACGCAGACGTACGTCGTAGGCCAGCAACTCCAGTCGTTGGCGCACGTTGGCAAGTTCTTCGATGTCGGTAATTTCCAACCAGAGAAAAATGCTTAGAAGAGTGAGGCCGAGCGCGACAGGTTTTAATTTCTTTTTCCACCACATGAGTGAATATCCCTCGCCTTTCGTCCACTTTAATTGTCGTATCGATCGTTAGCTGCTTTCGACCGAATCGCTAAACAGGGAAAAATAATTGCGGGTAGTCAGTTCTGCTACAGACTCTATTGTGGTCCCTCGCAGCTCCGCCAGACGTTGCGCGACATTGTAGACATAGGCCGGCTGGTTGCTCTTTCCTCGATACGGAACCGGTGCCAAGTAAGGAGAGTCCGTTTCTATTAGCATTCGATCGGCCGGGACCTTCTGCGCCACCTCATGCAATTTTGTTGCGCTCTTAAAGGTGACGATCCCTGAGAATGAGATGAGGAAATTTAGATCCAGCGCTCGCTTTGCGGTCTCCCAGTCTTCAACAAAACAATGCATTACACCGCCAATATCGCTTGCCCCCTCCTCCTTTAATATTCGAAGGGTATCGTCGGTGGCGTCTCGCATATGAATAATCAGCGGCTTTCGACTCTGTTTGCTGGCCGAAATATGCGTGCAAAAACGTTCGTGTTGCCAGCTAAGGTCCCCTTCGCTACGAAAGTAGTCCAGGCCTGTTTCACCAATGGCAACGACTCCAGGAGCCTTGGCAAGTCTAACCAACTCATCGACACCAGGTTCACGCCCCGTCGTCTCATTGGGGTGCACCCCTACCGAGAGTGAGATATGTGGATGTTCTTGTGCGATTGATTGGATGGCAGGAAAATTCTCCAGGTCAATGCAGACACATAGCAGATGCCCGACCCCCGCTGTCGTTGCCGCGAACAGGGCGCCTGACAAATCGCCGTCAAAGGGGGTGAGATCCAGGCGATCCAGGTGACAATGGGAATCAACCAGCATGAGGTGGGTCGTTACTGAAACTACATCGTGTGGGTCTGGCGGTCGGACTTAAGGGCACCCGCCAGATAGGTTTCGATTTTAGTGCGGGCGTTGCCACCATCCTGGTCGCTAAACTGAACCCCAATGCCAGCAGCGCGGTTTCCTTGTGCACCCTTTGGGGTAATCCAGACAATCTTTCCTGCGACCGGTAATTTTTCCTTCTCGTCCATCAAGGTCAAGAGCATGAATACCTCATCCCCCAGCTTGTAGCTTTTATTAGTTGGGATGAACAGACCACCATTCTTCACAAAAGGCATATAGGCCGCATACAGCGCACTTTTATCCTTAATCGTGAGAGAGAGGATGCCTTGTCGAGCGCCAGCGCCAGGTATCATGGATGATATATTCCTTTACTCTATTGCCGCGTTCGTAACATTGCGGTGAAATCGTACAGCAGTCCCTCAACCAATAACTGTTTATTGACCGAGGTCATCAACAACCCCTTTACCTGTTGCAGACGATCCAGAAATCCAAACAATTGCTGTAAGTCTACCTGTTGAGTCAGGCCTTGCAAAGACTCGGCTTCTTTACGTTCCGGGGTGGTGCCCGTCATGCGTGATTTGACGGCCTCACTGACCCACAGATATATCCACGATATCGACCTGGCCTCCCCGCCCTTTAATATCGACTGAGCCAATGTGCCGGGCGCCAAACGGCCTTGCCCTAGCGAGGCGATATCCTGGCTCAGCTGGGTCTGTAATTCAGCCAGGGGTAAGTCCCGCTCCTCGATGGCGAGCAGGGGGGCACCATTGGCAAATTGCAGCCTCTCAGAGGCATCGGATACCCCCTGCGCCAGCAGCCAGTCGACTCCTTGGGCCTGTTGAGGCAAGTCAAAGCGTAGGCGCTGACAGCGGCTGCGAATTGTGGCAGGCAAGGACGCGGGTTGACTCGAGAGAAGCATCACCAAGGTGCTCTGAGGGGCCTCCTCCAGGGTTTTAAGCAGACTATTAGCGGCGGCGGTGTTCATTCTGTCGGCGGGATTAATAATGACGCATCGGTAGCCACGACCGTGTCGACTAAGGGCGAGGCGGTCGATCAGATCGCGGATTTGGTCCACCTTGATAACCCGGCTGCCTTCGCCTGGCGTCACCAGCAGTAGATCAGGGTGATTACCCGCGGTATACAGGTGACATGCGGGACAATCACCGCAGGCCCGACCATCTGCCTCAGGTGACTTGCAAATGAGGGCCTGGGTCAAGGCACGGGCAAAAGCGTACTTTCCCACCCCGACGGGGCCGTGAAAGAGCATGGCGTGTGGCAGCCGCCCCTGTTGCAAGCGTTGCTGGAGCTGCTCCCAAAGATCCTTGTGCCATGGCAAAGGCGTACTATCTGACATGGCTTACTACCGAAGCTATGACAGCGGAAATCTGTTCCTGTACCGCAGTTAAGGGTTGATTCGCATCGATAATTCGAAAGCGCTTGGGAAATTCGTTCGCACGGGTTAGATAGAGTCTGCGGACTCGTTCAAAAAATTCGAGATGTTCCTGCTCAAAACGGTCGGGCGCGCTTCGATCTCCTGCACGTTTCAAACCGATCTCGACGGGTACATCAAGCAAGAGGGTGATATCAGGCTGTAGTCCCTGCTGGGCCCAATCCTCTAATACCGCAATACGTGACAATAATATTCCGCGGCCGCCGCCCTGATAGGCATAGGTGGCATCCGTAAACCGATCGCACACCACCCACTCACCACGCTCCAATGCCGGGCGAATCACCTCCGCCAAATGTTGTGCCCTGGCGGCAAACATCAGGAGGAGCTCGGCATCACTCGAAATGCTTTTTTGCCCCGGGTCCAGGAGTATGCCGCGGAGGGTTTCACCAAGGTGGGTCCCACCAGGCTCGCGTGTCATCACCACGCGTTTACCTGCCGCCGTTAGCAGTTGCTGGATAGCGGCCAGGTTGGTGCTCTTACCAACTCCCTCGCCGCCCTCAACGGTGATAAATAGACCCTTCTGCATGCGCTACCTGTTGGTGTGTTTGTCCTGAAAAGACGAAAATGGTCGACGGTGTCCCTTCAGTTGATAGTGTATGACCGCCTCATTGTGTGCCTCAAGATTTGCCGAAAACTGATGACTGCCATCCCCACGCGCAACGAAATATAAGTTCTCGCTATCATCGGGGTGGAGCGCTGCATGAATGGCCTCGCGACCCGGGCACGCAATGGGGGTGGGGGGCAGGCCAAAACGCCTGTATGTATTGTAAGGGTTATCTCGCTCCAGGTCCTTACGCCGGAGATTTCCGTCAAAGCTGGCCCCCATGCCATAGATTGTCGTGGGGTCACTCTGCAGACGCATCCGTTGTTGAAGGCGACGAACAAAGACCCCGGCAATTTCGGGGCGCTCAGCGGCGAGTCCCGTCTCTTTTTCAACAATGGACGCCATGATCAATGCATCATAGGGCTCATGGTATGGGAGACCACCGTCACGCGCCGCCCATTCCTTCTGCAATATCCCAATCATGACCTGATAGGCCGTGAGCAATATCTCATGGTCGCTTGTATTACGTTGATAGCGGTAGGTATCAGGAAAAAAGCGTCCTTCTGGATGCAGGCCAGCTAGACCCAGCTGCTCCATAATCTTCGCGGGGGACTGTCCCTGGAGGGTATGCATGATCTGTGGTTGCGCTGTCATCTCGTCCAGCATTTGCTGAAAGGTCCATCCCTCTACAAAGGTCACGCCATACAGCACCACTTTACCTACTGACAAATCGTGCAGGAATTGTTGTGTAGAGGTGGTTGGGGTGATCGCGTATTCGCCACTCTTGATGTTGTGTGCCTTGCCAGTCAAGCGTGCGTACCACAATACTAACCGAGGGTGCTGGATTAGCCCCTTTTGACCCAGTTGTGAAATGACTCGTGTCAGGGTCGCACCTTTCTCAACCTCAATGATTATCTCAGGCGTCGATAGCGTCATGTTGGCGCTTGTAATGGACTGAAGATACAGGCCAGCACCAATTAGCATGAGTAGAAACAGAGCGATGAGTCCGACCAGCTTGCGACGCAGACCACCTAGCCGCGAAAATATCTGCATAAATTAGTTTTTCTCGATGTCTTGTTGTAATTTGTTTGTGTATCTGCCGACAGAATACTGCCTCGTTTCAATTCGATTTACTGGCATCACTCCGATAAGACTGCTTGAGATAAACACCTCATCTGCATCCCTCAACGTGGAGACGGGTTCCCGAACGATCTGAGTATCCATGCCTATCATCTCCGCATGCAATAGAACTTGTTGGCGCATAATGCCAGCCACCCCACAGAATGACAAATCGGGGGTGAATAAAATATTTTCTCTGATCCAAAAGATATTACTTTGAGTCGCCTCGACCACCATGCCATCACTATCGCACATGACACCTTCAAATATATCTCCTTCACTCCACTCCATACGGGCCAATACCTGTTCGAGGCGATTCAGGGTCTTGATACCTGCGAGCCGCGGATTTTTGCCTAGCCGGATCTCGCACAGACGGAGTGCAACCCCCTGAGCCCAAAAATCGGGGGGATATTCTGGCGAGGGCAAGACCTGCAGGATACGGATAGACGCGACTTCCTTGGGGGGGCGATAACCACGTCCCCCAGTACCACGTGTAACGATAATCTTGAGGACGCACGTAGGTTGTCCAGTGAGGGCAATATCAATTTCGCAGCGTAGTGCCGACGTATCTAATGTTGGAAATCCAAGCTGTCTACAACCCGAGTCCAGCCGTTGAAGGTGCTCTCCTAGATACTGGGCTTTCCCAGCCTTTACAGCGATCGTTTCAAAGATACCATCGCCATACTGTAGCCCACGGTCCAGGATTGATAGCAGTTCACCCGCCTTACCGTTTATCCAGCTAGGCATGCATCGACCCTTTATGAGGACTTTGATGAATGGCCTGAAGCAGTCC
>JAHEDA010000270.1 GCA_024641445.1 Gammaproteobacteria bacterium | reverse complement strand
TCCGGTGAGCGTGCACCCGGGTTTGACACCATCCTGAAGGTCATTACTGCGCTCGGATTAAAATTGCATGCGGAAGCTGTTCAGCAGTAGCGTTGTGCGGATGACTGGGGACAAAATCTGGTTCTGCACTACGATCGGGACTCAATTCTATGACAGAAGAGTTTTCAAAAGGTAAACGGGGTGCGGTGGTGAAGCCTGAACCAAATAAGGTGCGGATCACCATTCGCCTTGATGCTGATGTTATCGAATGCTTCAAAAACCGTGTCCACGCCAGCGGCGGCGGTAATTACCAGACGCTGATCAACGCCGCGCTTCGCGAACATATACAAGCAAACGACAAAGATATTGAAAGCAAGTTGCGCAAAATAATTAGCGAGGAGTTAAAGCGTGCGGTGTAGTATTGTTGGGCTTCGCAAGCTCAGCCCAACCTACGAGCTTGCGTTCACACAGAAGAGATAAATCCTAAACAGGAGTACCTATGGGTCCTAATACGAAATTGCATGATGGTATAATTGGTATATTGTTTGTACTGGGTGCGGTACTGACATATTACGTAAACCTAAATTACGTGATCCTTCTCGGTGTAATCGGGGCAGTGATGTTGCAAAGCTCTTTTACCGGTTTTTGCCCAATCTACTATATACTGGGAAAAATCAAAAAAGGCTGAGGATGAGCCCGTAGGTTGGGCTACGCAAGCTCAGTCCAACCTGCGCGCACGTTCTGTCACCTGAAAAAATACCTGACTAATCCCACAACCACGCGGCACCGCGTACGCCACTGGAATCACCGTGCACGGGCGCAACCAGTCGGGTATCCACGCGATCTGAAAACACATACTGGCCCCACAGGCGCGGGACATTCTCATACAGGCGTTTTACGTTCGACATACCACCACCAAGGACGATCACGTCCGGGTCCAGAATGTTGATGATGGAGGCAAGCGCACGTGCCATGCGGTCCTCATAGCGTTCCAGCGCGGCGAGGGCATTCGCCTCGCCTTGTTCCGCCAGCGCGACGATCTCGGCGCCCTTTAATTTTTGTTGCGTGTGATCAAGATAGTCACGAGCGAAGCCGGTTCCGGAGAGCCAGGTCTCGATACAGTTGTGCTTGCCGCAATAACACTTTGGACCCGGTAATTCGTCGGTATTCGGCCAGGGTAAGGGGTTGTGACCCCACTCGCCGCCGATGGCGTTCACACCAATGAGTGTTCTGCCATCGACACACACACCACCACCGCAACCGGTGCCGACAATTACGCCGAAGACAACGTGTACACCCTTGGCCGCGCCGTCCACCGCCTCGGACACGGCAAAACAGTTAGCATCGTTGGCGATGCGCACCTCACGGCCCAATTGCTGTTTGAGGTCTTTGTGCAGGGGCTTGCCGATGAGCCAGGTAGAGTTGGCATTCTTAACCAGATCGGTTGCGGGTGAGATGGCGCCGGGGATACCCATGCCGATCGTGCCATGTCGGTGCGTGGTCTCTTCCAGGTAGTGCACCAGCCCAACGATGGCCGCGACGGTGGCGGCATAATCATTGCGCGGTGTCTCGATGCGGCGGCGCGCGAGTTCATTGCCCGTCTCATCGAGTGCGATACCTTCGATCTTGGTACCACCGAGGTCAATACCAATGCGTAGTGTCATTACGTTTCCTTTAGTACCCGGGTTACACAGGCCACTATGACATTCTTCTTACAGAACAGGCTCACGCCTCCAGTAACTCGGTGTCTTCATGTGAATAGGCCGGGCTACAACAGCACAGAATATGCAGCGGACTGTCACCATCATTGTAAATACAATGCGGTGTACCTGGCGGTATGCATAAGGTGTCGCCGGGGGTAAGCGGAAATTTTTCATCGCCCAACTGCATGACCCCCTGGCCCTGTGTAATATGATAAAGCTCTTCGCTTAATGTGTGACGATGCAGATGGGTGCGCTGTCCCGGCGCCACGATGGCCTCGGCCAGGCTCTGTGCGACATTACCGTGCACCGCAGGGTGCATCAACTCGCGGATGATGGAACCATCTTTGGTGGTATAGGCGTCGCTGTCACGATAGGTATTTCGATAACGCATGCTGGAATATTACGCCCTTTGGCGAGGTGTTCAAGTGCCGCTCGCTGAAGACATGTACATAATTCACCAATACATTTTAGTGCTAACCGCGCGTGTCTATGATGTTGCTGTGAGAGAGGAAAGGCGTGCGCTTTTGTGTAATGATACGCGTACACACTTTAGTAAGGTGGCTATATGGTGATGCATAAGAAGACCAGGACCGTCTCACTGGTGCTCGGTAGTGGCGGTGCGCGCGGTCTTGCCCATATTGGTGTGATCCAGTGGCTGGAAGAACATGGTTATGAGATCAAATCGATTGCAGGTTCCTCTATTGGTGCATTGATCGGAGGGATCTATGCCGCGGGTAAACTGGAGGGTTATACCCAATGGGTTAAGGCCCTGAGTAAACATGACGTACTGCAATTACTGGATTTTGCCTTCAACATCTCTGGCATCTTTAGTGGTGACCGCGTGATGCAGGAACTACGTGATCTCCTGGGTGATGTACAGATTCAGGAGCTGCCGATCTCATTTACGGCGGTTGCCACGGATTTGGATGCCGGGCGTGAGGTCTGGCTTAATAAGGGCTCACTCTTTGATGCCATTCGCGCCTCCATCGCCATCCCCACGATATTTACCCCGGTGGCGTATAAGGGGCGCTTGTTAGTAGATGGGGGTTTGTTAAACCCGGTACCAATTGCACCTACCATGGATGACCTGACCGATAGCACGATTGCAGTGAGTCTGAGCGGTAAGGAAGAGGTATTACCTAAACGGATCGTCATTCCAAAACAGACAATTCGTCAGCCTGATCACAGTCGCTACCAAACCGCGATACGTGAATTTGTTGACGGGGTGCAGCGACACCTGGCGACAAAAAAGACCCCACAGGAAGACGCGGTAAACATGTTCGATATCCTGTCCCGCTCACTCGATGCCATGCAAAACACTATTGCCCGCTTCAAACTCGCCGCCTATAACCCGGATTGCCTGCTGGAGATACCGGTAAACCTCTGTGGCATGTTTGAGTTTTATCGCGCCGAGGAGAGTATTGCGTTTGGATATGCCCGTGCCGAGCATGTATTGGGCAAAAAAGGTAGTGAATAGCGCGAACACTTAATACCCCCCTATCCCAGTTAATTCACCGGAGTTTACGGCGGGTATATGTTTGTCTGTAACAATCTGAAACAGGCAAAACTGGCAACAAGGCGGGGCCTTCCTATACTTTGAAGCAATTCAACCGTCATGGCCCTGCCAGTGAGCAATATGTCCACTAACACTAATCACTCTGAATATCACATTAACACAGATTTCATGAATAACTTTATGCCAATTGCAAATCTCAAGACTGCATCGCGCGTAGCTTTGTTAAAAAAGGCGAAGTTTGAGACTCTTAAGGCGGGTACGAGGCTCTCTGCCGAGCATAATTATCACTGGCTCATCTATGCGACCAAGGGTGCCGTACGTATTTTTGACCGAGTCGGTAATAGTCTCAGGGATACCGATGAGGGTAATCACCTATTTGCTGCGCGTGCCGCGAATCTGGCAATAGTTGAACTGGAGACACAGATAATACGATTTGATCGTAGGCTGTATGATGAGTTGAGCAAGCAGGAGTCACGTGATGGCATCAACCTCACCGAAGTGGAGATGGACAACGTCGAGGGTGGTATCTTTCAGGTGATCCTTGGTGAATATCAGCGCGATCAAATTGAATTACCCGGCATGCCAGAGATTGCAGAACGCGTCCGCCACGCCGTGGCGGATACGAATACCTCGTCTCGGCAACTTGAGGCCATTCTCGCGCAG
>JAHEDA010000269.1 GCA_024641445.1 Gammaproteobacteria bacterium | reverse complement strand
TGTCGGTACCGCCTACGCCGTACATAATGCGATTCGTAAAGGCCGACCACTGGTATCGCGCATTGTCACGGTTGGCGGTGGTGCGGTAGAGACACCCAAGAATCTCGAAGTTGTTTTGGGGACACAATTAACCGAGTTATTTGAGTATTGCGGCGGACTCAATCAACAACCGGAGCGCATTCTAATGGGCGGCCCGATGATGGGCCAGCTCATGCCAGACAACTATGTCCCCGTCATCAAGGGTACCAGCGGTGTCATCGCCCTGACCAAAAAAGAGATCACGCTACAGCAACCTATGCCCTGTGTCCGCTGCGGGAGCTGCGTTGAGGCCTGCCCCTGTGGCCTGCTACCCATGGAACTCTCTATCCGGGCCAACAAAGGAAATTTTGAGGCCGCTATCAATTATGGCCTGATGGATTGCATATCTTGTGGATCGTGCGCCTATGTCTGCCCGTCGCACATCCCGCTCGTGCAATCGTTTAATTATGCCAAGGGCGCCATTGCCGCTCAACAACGCGACAAGCAAAAGGCGCAAGAGACACGGGAACTTGCCAAGATTCGCAATGAGCGAATACAGCGCGAGGCCGAGGCCAAGGTACGCGCCGCCGAACTGCGCAAGGCCCAACGTCAGGCACAATTACAACAGAAGACCCCCGTGGAAAATAAGGTGACAACACCATGAGCACTATCACCACGCCACTCTCAGGCCCGCATACCCATGCGCAACGCTCAACCGGCCAGATTATGGCACTGGTCACGTTCGCACTATTACCTGCCACGGCGTTCGGTTTCTATCTTTTTGGTTGGCCCGCGTTCAATCTCTGGCTCCTGACCATTGTCTCGGCCCTGTTGAGTGAGGCCGTTACACTCTGGATCGCACGCAAACCTGTCCTGTTTTACCTCGGTGACGGTTCGGCGCTCTTGAGTGCGTGGCTACTGGCGATGACACTCCCCCCTTGGGCCCCCTGGTGGATTGCCGTAATGGGTGGCGTCATTGCCATTGTCTTGGGAAAGCAGGTATTCGGGGGTATTGGACAAAACCTTTTTAATCCCGCGATGCTAGCGCGCGTCGTATTATTGATTTCCTTCCCGGTTGAACTGACATCATGGGTGACGCCACAGGTAATTGGAGGCTCGACCTCGCCATCCTTCATCGAGGGCCTGATGATCACCTTTCGTGGTTATACGATTGACACCGTGTCCTCTGCAAGCGTACTCGGGCATGTGCGTACAGAGGTCTCCGCGGGTCATCACCTGTCAACCCTGATGAGCCAGATGCCCTCCCCCGAAGATATGGGCCTCGGATTTATGAGTGGCAGCATGGGTGAGACCTCAGCGGCATTCATCATCATGGGTGGAATTTTTCTGATATACAAACGCATTATCACCTGGCATATCCCTGCTGCCATGCTCGCCAGTACGGCTTTACTCGCAATGATCATGCACGGTGCAAATCCCGAGCGGTATGTGGGTGCCGGGTTTCACCTCACCGCCGGTGGCATCATGCTCGGTGCATTTTTTATTGCAACTGACCTGGTGACATCACCGAGCACCCCTTTAGGAAAAATCATCTTTGGCGCCGGATGTGGCGGCCTGGTCTATGTGATTCGAACCTGGGGAGGTTATCCAGAGGGTGTGGCATTCGCTGTCATGTTAATGAACGCCATGACGCCACTCATCGATCACTATATCCGACCGCGCATCTATGGACACAAGCGCCGTGGTGTATCACTAACCTATTCTGGCAAACGACTTGAGTCTGCCCACAAGTTTGAGACCAAAAATGACTGACCCTGAAGTGCCAATGAACATCAAACAACGGCTTGGCTATCACGCCAGTATTCTGGGCGTTATTGCCCTGGGTGCGAGCGCGTTACTCGTGGCAGGCTATGTAGGGACAAAATCCCTCATCGATACCCGTCTTGATGAGGACATGCAGGCCTCATTACAACAGGTTATTCCTGAATCGCTGCATGACAATAATTTGGTAAAAGATACTACGCATCTAAACATTGAAGATGTAACAGGCAAACAGGTGAATACGATCTTTTATCGTGCACGCCTGGATAAGAAGATTACGGCCATCGCCTATCAAGTTGCTGGTTATGGCTACTCCGGCGAGATAGACATAATCCTAGGCGTCGATATAACGGGAAAACTTCTGGGCGTCAGGGTAGTGTCGCATAGTGAAACTCCGGGTCTCGGTGACCGAATAGAGCTCGGCAAAAGCAAATGGGTGTTGAGCTTTAATGGCCTCTCATTGGAAAACCCGAAAGAGTCGCTCTGGGGGGTCAAGAAAGATGGTGGCTACTTTGACCAGTTCACCGGTGCAACCATTACCCCACGCGCGGTCGTTGCGGCCATCAAACATGGGCTAAAGCAGTTCTCACTCCATAAGGCTGAACTCATCGAGTCTACCGCCGCATCCCCCTCGTCTCCTCTACCGAATAAAGCTGGAGTAAACCAACATGGCTAATGAATATCGCCAAATCATTCGTAACGGTCTATGGGATAACAACGTCACTTTTACCCAGATGCTCGCCCTCTGCCCACTCATGGCTGTGACCAGTACGGCAACGAATGGATTGGGTATGGGCCTTGCAACGACGTTCGTTCTGATTATATCCAATATGACAATTTCTATATTTCGCAATGTCACAACACCTGAGGTCAGAATCCCGGTTTTTGTACTCTTGATTGCCGCCATTGTCACACTGGTGGATATGGCCATGAATGCATGGCTACATGAATTGCACAAAGTCCTTGGGCTGTTTATTCCACTTATTGTGACCAATTGCGCCATTCTTGGCCGGGCCGAGGCCTTTGCCTCACGCAACTCAGTCTTACCCTCCATGGTTGATGGCCTCACCATGGGGCTCGGCTTTACCTTCGGCCTCGTCGTGATGGGCATTGTGCGTGAGATCACGGCAAGTGGCACATTATTCGCGAATGCATCATCACTACTCGGGAGTACCTTCTCATTCATGGAGGTTACGATTATTCACGACTACCGTGGATTCCTTCTCATGATGCTTCCACCCGGGGGATTTCTTGCTATGGGTTTCCTGCTTGCCGGGAAACGGATACTGGACAAACGTATTAGCGCAGCAAATCGTCGGCGTCAACAGATCGTCAACATCACACCAGCGCCTCAACATGCTTAAACAACGCTTGTTAATATGGAGGAACCAGATATGACAATAGAGGTTGGGGTTGCCTACGCCGGAATGGAGAAACAGCTCTGGCTACACGTTAAACTCCCGGAAGGCAGTACCGCCTTTGATGCCATCACCAAATCTGGCATCGTCAAAATGTTTCCGGATATCGATCTTACTACGCAAAAGATTGGTATCTTTGGCAAGATCATAAAAATGGACAAGGTCGTCAATGATGGTGAGAGAATCGAGATCTATCGCGCCATCACGGTAGACCCCTCTACGGTACCGCGTCGTGATAAAGACGATGGCCAGGATGAGATGGATGAAGCCTAAGTCTCACGCTCATTCCTACCACCCAGGCTCGTCGCCTTAAACTAGAGTGGTCATAAAAAAGGGATGCCGAGGCATCCCTTTTTTATCTTTAGCTATCACGGCGTCCTCCGGAGGGACCACAAGGGCCCAGGTGAACGGAGGCCGCCTCATGCTCGTACGTTCCAAGCGAACGACCCACCAATTAATGATCGCTCACCAGTTTCTGAGTCCTATCACTGAACTGTAATGCGCCCACTCACCTCGTTCCCCGTCACATCGACCGTTCCCGAATTACCGGTGATTGTAAGCGGTCCCTTGACCGTGTTACCGATGAATTCAACGCCATTGAGGTTATCGGTGATAACGGCCTTGCTACTGATAGCATTACCTGCGCAGGTAC
>JAHEDA010000268.1 GCA_024641445.1 Gammaproteobacteria bacterium | reverse complement strand
TCCTCCACCCGCACCCGCGTCTCGTTTGAGGCGGCGATGGCACAGTTTGGCGGCCATGCCATCTTCCTCTCGCCACGTGATACCCAACTGGGGCGTGGTGAACCGATTGAAGACAGTGCGCGCGTGCTCTCACGCATGGTCGACATCGTGATGGTACGGACCTTTGAACACGAGAAGATCGAGCGCTTTGCCGAATACTCCAAAGTACCGGTGATCAATGCCCTCACCGATATGTATCACCCCTGTCAGTTACTCGCCGACATGCAGACCTATTTCGAACACCGTGGCGACATCGCGGGCAAGACCGTCGCCTGGGTCGGTGATGGCAATAACATGTGCCACTCCTATATCAACGCGGCACGTCAGTTTGATTTCAAACTCAACATCGCCACCCCCAAGGGTTATGAACCCGATGCAGCACTGGTAAAACTCGCCGGTTCGCGCATCAAACTCACCACCGACCCCAGGGCCGCCGTTGAGGGTACCGATCTGGTTGTGACAGATGTTTGGGCCAGCATGGGCCAGGAAGAGGAGCAACAACAACGCGAGACCGCCTTCAAGGGATTTGAGGTGAACAGGGCCATGATGGGACTAGCCCACAAGGATGCACTCTTCATGCACTGCCTCCCCGCCCATCGTGGTGAAGAGGTCAGTGCCGACGTCATTGACGCCCCCGATGGCGTAGTCTGGGAAGAGGCGGAAAATCGCCTGCATAGTCAGAAGGCCCTGCTCGAACTCCTTCTGCAGAATTAAATCCAGCTCGAATAGAGACATTTTCGTCACACCCACCAAGGCTGTAATCAAAGCCCCGAACTATCTGGATTCCCGCCCTCGCGGGAAGGCCCAAGTCCAAGGCCCCTGGATATCCAACTATGCTATAACTTTAGGGACTAGCACAGGAACACGAGTCATGCGCCGCTCACAAATCATTGTACTTCTCTTACTCCTCAGCCCCCTTGTCTACGCCGCCCCTTACGAAGATGGTAAGCGCGCCTATGATGAAGGTCATTATAGTGTTGCACTCACGCTCTGGACGCCCCTCGCCAACAACGGCAACGCCGCGGCAGAATATGGATTGGGGCTGTTGTATCTAAACGGCCGTGGCGTCAAAAAGAATGATCGCGCCGCGCTGGAGTGGTTTGTGCGTGCAGCACGTCAAGGCAATACGGACGCCCAATACAATGCGGGGCTGCTCTATAGTGAGGGTAAGGGTGTGTTTCCCAGCCAGCCCGATGCCCTCGCTTGGTGGCAATTGGCGGCCAAGAAGAATCACTCCGGCGCCCTGTATAATCTTGGCGTGATGTACGCCTATGGGATGGGCACGGCTGCGGACGCCAAACAGGCTGAGTCCTATTGGCAGAGGGCCGCGGCACTCGGCAATACCCAGGCGATGCAGGCCCTGGCCGAGTGTTACACAACTGGAAATTTTGGTTTCACTAGAAATCCGCAGCAGGCGGCGTACTGGCGACAACAGGTTGCACACACAAAATAAAAAAAGACCCGACATGCTCCCATGCCGGGCTCTCTCACTACTTACATAAAGCACTTCCTGATTATTATCGCCACCATCTTCCCGCAGTGGCTGATACGCACCACCCTGTGCGTAATGCGCCAGCCTCTTTAGAAGCTTGCGGTCAGACCGCCACCAGTGAAGGTAGAGGCGGCCTTTGAGGCATCGCTTGCGGTGTCACTGGTGTACATGACATACCAACCGATCTTCTTGTCCATCTTGGCCTCGTAGCCAAGGCTGGTCTGGGTGGTATTGGTCTTGGTGGTGGCGCTGTCACCCGTCTGGATATACTGGGCCTTGACCTTGCCTCCACCCATCTTCATGCCGAAGCTCAGGCCAAGCCAGTTCTCGTTAGCGTCAGTAGAGCTTGCTGCCTTCTCTACACCATTCTGATACAGCAGTCCCAATTCCATGGCCCCCAGGTCATAAGTGCCGACCAGACGGGTCATGGAGTTGGCAGCCTGGGCAGAAGTATGGATATGGCTGTCCATCGCCGCGGCGACATAAAGGGCATCCGCCTTGAAGGTCACAGCAGCGGAATAAGCGTCCATGAAACCAACATTCTCTGTGCCGGTGGCAGACTCACCCGGATAGACCGCAACATTAAAACCGAGACTACCGGACTTACCCATGTACATGACAGTGTTCTTATTCCGGTTCTCTCCATCCTGGCCCTTACCAAATTCACTACCCGCGGCAGCGATACCGGCAAACTTCAGGTCGCCGGGGGTATCATTGAACTGGTCAAAGTCACCCTGCGCCATCTTCAGCGGCGAGTCATAGGTACCAATGATCAGGTCACCGAAACCACCCTTGAGGCCAAGGAAGGAATTTCGCGCGCCTGAAAACTGACCACCATCCGTGAAATCAACCTCTTCTTCGACTTGATATACGGCCTTCATACCGTTTTCCATATCGACGTTGCCCTTGAAGCCAAGGCGACTGGCACCTGGGGCACTATCGAGCTGCCAGTTCTGCTTTTGTTGTGTCCCGGCAGCGTCCTTGGTATTCCACATGCCGAACCAGACATGGGCCTTACCATAGACCGACATTTCCGCCTGAGCGGTCATGGGTGCAGCGAGTGCACTGGCCACGGCCAGGGCGATTAGTTTCTTGTTCATAATCCCTCCGTATATTGTTAGATAAATAACAGCAGTTACCTACTGTCGAGTGCAGTCATGGTGCCGTTGGAGTATTACGAAGAGACTACGAGGGGATGATCATTCAATTAAAATTTGCCCATTTCACCCAGATCATGTTGTTTTTGACACAAGGGCATGAGCATGAGGTGGCGAAAAAACCACACCATCACAATGGCGGGAAATCACTGAGGTGAATTACACAGGAATACACACCGACACAGAAATTCACTCAATACGTCGCTATTGCGCCCTGTTCCTGGCGTATCAGATGAGGTTACAACCGGGGAAGAGAATCAGACGTCAGATCGATTGCAAGGCGTATGCATATCAACTCCAGTTAATCGAGGGCTGTTGACCAGCCCCCGATTATCCGGCAAGAATCTAATTTTTGCGTCCGTGATTATGACGGGCATCCACCTCGACCTTCTCCAGGCTGGTGTGGCGGACATCCTTGCCCTTGACCAGATAGATTACATACTCGCAAATGTTGGTGGAGCGATCACCGATGCGCTCTATCGAACGTGCCGACCACATGACATCCAGCAGATAGGGAATAGAGCGTGGGTCTTCCATCATATAGGTCATCAACTCACGCATGATGCGCTCATACTCGTGATCGACCTTGGTATCTTCATGTGCAACGGCAATCGCGGCCTCGATATCCAGACGCGCAAAGGCATCCAGCGCCCCATGCAACATGCGGCTCACCAGGGTACCAATGTGAGCAACCCCACTGAGAACCTTACTGCTACCCTTATCTTCCGCGAAACGAATTGCCATGCGACTGATACGCTCGGCCTCGTCCCCAATGCGTTCAAGGTCGGTGATGGTCTTGATGACAGCAATCACCAGCCGCAAGTCACCAGCGGCGGGCTGACGGCGCGCCAGGATCTGCGTGCACTCTTCGTCAATCGCAACCTCCATGGCATTGACGCGATAGTCATTCGTGACCACGACCTCGGCCAGAGAGGTATCACCCTCAGCCATCGCACGCAGGGCATCGTTTAGTTGCTGTTCAACGAGTCCCCCCATCGCCAAAACGCGAGCACGAATATCCTCTAGCTCGGCATTGAACTGTTGTGATATGTGTTGCCCGATATTCTTCTTGTCCATCGATCTATCCTTTTGCCATAACAGGCATGCAGCCCTTAACCGTAACGACCGGTAATATAGTCTTCCGTCTTCTTCTTTGACGGGTTGGTAAAGAGGGTATTGGTG
>JAHEDA010000036.1 GCA_024641445.1 Gammaproteobacteria bacterium | reverse complement strand
TAAAGGCCAGCCGCGATCAACAGGGTCTGCCGCGTATGGCGGTCGCCGGGGATTAATTCTGGGGGCGGTGGTTTTTGCATGCGCTGCACGTCCAACTTGTGGCCGCCATTGTGGCAGGCAACAGACCAGATTCCAACGCGTAAACGTCACCAAATAAGTATTCCCAAATCTCGGCTATTCATCCCATCACCCCGCCTTCTCGCGGAGGCTGCAAGGATGCTAGATTGCGTCAATCCAGGCCCGCATCCGGCGTATGGCCATTTCCAACATCGACTGATCACGATACACCGCATTCAGCACCAGTGAACCTTGCACACAGGTAAATAAGTGATAGGCCAGGTCACGCGGTGTCGGCTTGCCCAGGCTGACAAACTGGCGCTCCAGCCAATTTAACGTCACATCAAACAGTTCAACCTCGCTACTATTGACCCCGGTATCGGGCTCCTTCGACAGGTCCAGCGCCAGGCTCCCCATGGCGCAGCCGAAGCGATAGTGCTCCTTCGGCATCACCAGGGGTAACTCGATGAATCGATGTAGCCGTTGCAGCGGTTTATCCAGCTGGGTATCGATCTCGTCGTAACGCATCTGCGCCATCTGCACCCGCGTCTCGACCACCGCCTGCAACAGGTCTTCCTTGGTCTTGAAGTAATAATAGATATTACCCTTGGGGATCCCCGAGGCCTGGGCAATATCATTGAATGAGGTGTTACCGATGCCCCGTTCGTGAAATAGACGCATGGCCGATTCCACGATACGTACCCGGTTGAGTTGTCCTTTGTCGCGCATAGTCACCCTCGGCGTGTCCGTTGCGTACCTATTAGTTCTCACGCCAGTGGGGAGATTTATCGGCCAATCAGACGGTTTCTAAAATTTTTGTGACCCAGATCGCGCTTGGGCAGCGTCAGGCAAAAACGGTACACTTATCCACATGAATCGAACTGCACCACTAGGAACAGGCCTAAAACACTCCACCGGGATACGTCCGCCCAAGGCCTTGTTGCGCCCGGCGGGCAAGGCCATTGCCGACTTTGACATGATCCGCGAGGGCGACCGCATCCTGCTGGGTCTCTCGGGGGGTAAAGACTCTCTCTCACTCCTGCATATCCTGCTGCACTTGCAGCGCCTTGCACCGATCCGGTTCGAGGTCGCCGCCCTCACCGTGGACCCGATGATCGAGGACTTCGATCCGTCGATATTGAAGCCCTACGTCGCCGCCCTGGGCATACCCTATTTCTATGAGCAGCAGCCCATCGCCGCCCAGGCCGAGGAGCACATGCAAAAGGATTCCTTTTGTGCCTTCTGCTCACGTATGAAGCGCGGGATCATGTACACCACCGCTCGGCGCGAGGGCTATAACGTGTTGGCACTCGCCCAGCACCTGGATGACCTGGCCGAGAGCTTTCTGATGTCGGCCTTTTATGGCGGTCAACTCCGCACCATGAAGGCCTGCTATACCAACCAGGCGGGGGATGTTCGCGTGATAAGGCCCATGGTCTACGTGCGAGAGCGCCAGACCCGTGACTTCGCCAGCGAGGTACAACTGCCGGTGGTTCCGGACTCTTGCCCCGCCTGCTTTGCCATGCCGACCCAGCGTGAGCACATGAAGAGGCTGCTCGCGGAAGAAGAATCCCACAATAGCCGCCTTTTCAAGTCATTAATGCAGGCGACTCGCCCACTTTATGCTATAAAAGATACAGAATAAGACATGAAGATACAGATACTTATGACTTACCGCATTGCGTATCTTTACTATTAAATAGTGGGTATTTTAATCTAATTTTCTGCTGATATTTGCCTACAGGTGGGCCAGAAATCAATTAATACTCCCGTCGATCGTATTATTAAGGCCGTCAATTTCTAAACGGCATCCCTTTAGGGCCTCTAACATCTTCATTTTCTTGATAATCCTAAAACGTTACAAATTGCCACACTTTTACCCTCGATTTCACCCTCGTTGCTGCCGACACTGTAATCATGAACGGCGGAACCTACAGGAGGCTCGCCATGACCCAGCAGACACGAATTATCCACATGAGTAATCGGGGTTGGTACGTGGAGACCCCCAGCGGGACACTCGGCCCCATGCAGACCAAGCAAGAGGCCAAGGAAATGCTGGTGCTATTGAGCCGGGTCTCAGCGGCAGGCAGCGAGGCCGCCTGTACCGAGCAGGAATGTATGTGAGTCCAAACTTTTTCTCCTCCTAGTGTGATGTAGTTTGCCGGGCCTTGCGCCCGGTTTTTTTTATTATTCAAATCACTGCCGTCCCGTTAACTCACTCTCCCCACCGGGAGAAGGGATGGGTCCGAATCTACAATAGCGTGATTTCATGTCTTCTACGCCTTGTTCGAACAGTGTATTCACTGAATCAGAGAGTTATTAAGTACATAGCGATGTTAACGGGACTCTGGTGTCTTAGACAGAGAATGTATTTGCCCACTCTCGAACAGGAGATAGCTCACTCCCTCCGCTTATTGCTAATTATAGTTATTTAACAAATCGTGCCCTTATTAACCGTGTATCCAGATTTGTCCAAGGCTATTTTTTTTCCTTATACGGATTCGCCCCACCTCCCGGGCGGGTCTTGAAGATACTGAAAGACCACATGTACTGTTCGGGCGAGACCCGAATCATTCGCTCTAATTCCTGATTCATACGCAGGGCATCTCTGACCTCATCCCCAACGGGAAAATCGTTAAGTGCGGGAAAGAATTGCGTGATATAGCGCCCGGTAACCGTATCAAAGTAGCTATAACAAGGTACGACCACTGCCTCGCAGGCCCGCGCCAGTCGTCCCAGCGCGGTAAGGGTCGCGGTGGGAATGCCAAAAAAGGGCAGAAAGGTGGTCTGCTTGCTGTCACCCAGGTCCTCATCCGGCAGATAGTAAAAAGCATAGTCGGCGCGGATCGCACGCACGATGTTACGAATACCGGCGTCACGCTTGAACAGGCGTCCCATAAAGCGCGTGCGTGCGCGTGTCAGCAGGTAATTGAAGACGGGATTCTCGGCGGACTTAATCAGGCCCACCATCTTGTGACGTTGCGTGAGCGCCAGGGCCCCAAACTCCAACGCCAGGGTGTGACAGGTCAACAGGATCACCCGCCGCCCCTGCTCCGTCTCGCTAAAATAATGTTGGGCATCCCGCAGCACGATACGCCGTCGCAGGTGCCGTGAGCCAGCAAAGGTCAACAGACCAAAATCCAGCAGACTCCTGGCGGCGTGAATAAAATAATTTACCGCCATCGCCTCGCGTTCGACCGCGGATCTCTCCGGGAAACACCAGGCCAGATTAATATCGACAATGCGACGGCGCTTTTTGTGTCGCGACAGCAGGCGCCGCCCGAGTTGCTGCGCCAGCCACTCCCGCAGCCGCCAGGGCAGGAACATTAGTGCCGCCAGACAGAATGCACCCAACCAGGCTGACCAAAAACGGGGCAGCAACCAGCGCAAGGAAAAGCGAACGTGATACTCCTGTTCCTGCGGATAGCGGTCTATACGGTTTTTTTGCGTCATAGGTTTAGCCCAGCTCTGCCAACAGTCGACTCAGCATAGCCTCGGCCTGGCTGGCATAACCACCGCCGAAGATATTGAAGTGATTGAGAATATGATAAAGGTTATAAAAAGTGCGCCTCACCTTATAGCCTGAATCCAGCGGCCAGTTGGCATGGTACGCATTATAGAAGTGGTGTGAAAATCCACCAAACAACTCGGTCATAGCCAGGTCGGTCTCGCGGTCGCCGAAATAGACCGCCGGGTCGAAGACCATCGGCTCGCCTTCTACGGTAAAGGCATAATTCCCGGACCAAAGATCACCATGCAACAAGGAGGCAACTGGGAGGTAGTCGCTGAAAAATCCATCCATGCGCTGCATGAGTTGCTGACCCATGTCGCAGAGTCGTGGGTTGGCGCCATTTTGCCGCGCCAGCTCGAGCTGAAAACCCAGCCGATACTCCTGCCAAAAAACCAGCCAGTCACGCTCACGTGTATTGATCTGCATGGTACTACCGATCGTGTTATCGCGATGCCAACCAAACTGCTCATGAGTGTGACGGTGCATTGCAGCCAGTTGTTCACCCAGACGCGTATGTGCCGCCGAATTACCATCGCCTAACGAGAAATACTCCAGTACCAAATAGGCCTGATTACCACTAACGCCAAAACATACCGGCAGCGGGGCCAGGATCGTCTGTGCTGCGGATATCTCGCGCAGGCCCTCGGCCTCCGCTTCAAACATGGCGAGTTGATCCTCGCTATTGGTTTTAACGAAAAACTGCTGCCCGCCGCCCTCGATTACATAGGCATTGTTGATACACCCGCCGCCGACAGACCGTTGCTGCGCCAGCCGAAACGGTAAACCCCGCGCCTTGGCAATATGTTGTTCAATCCCGGGCCAGATGGACATGTGTGATGGATGCTAGCGGTTATGTAAATGGATATGATGGTGTGGTATCAACATGGTGGATAGACAGTAATGAAAGTATACCCCGAAATCTCACCCGAACTGGCCGAGTGGATCGCGGCACAGGCGATGTTTTTCAGTGCCACAGCACCCGTTGGCAGCGAGGGCCACATCAATCTCTCACCACGCGGACTGGATAGTCTGCGTCTTGTGAACCCCAACACCATTGCCATCCTCGATTTCACCGGCAGCGGCAATGAGACCGCCGCGCATCTACTGCAAAACGGGCGTATTACGATCATGCTCTGTGCCTTCAGTGGCGAGCCCCGCATCCTGCGTCTATACGGACACGGCCGGGTCATCCTGCCCGACACCCGCGACTGGTCCAGCTTACGCAAGCTCTTCCCCGGTGAACCGCCCGGCGTCCGTCAAATCTTTCATGTTGAAGTGCACCGCGTGCAGACCTCCTGCGGTTACGGCGTACCCTTAATGGAGTTTGTCCAGCAGCGCAGCGTGCTTCTCGACTGGGCTACCAAGAAGGGAGAAGACGGGATCAAGGCCTACCAGGAAAAAAACAATCGATCCAGTATCGATGGTCTACCCTCGGTTTGACCAAGGCCGCAACAGCGACACTCTGTTTTCACACGGCGCCTCGGTATGACAAACAAGGTCTCCCCTCACAGGGTAAAGGCTAAACCAAATCGAGTACAAAAGGGTATGCACGAAGAATCGTTGGTACAATCAAAGCGGCGTTTCGCAAGAAATTTGTTTAGGTGACATTGTATCAATTACTTTGATCACAATCGAAATGCATCACGGCCCCCTTGCCCAGCTTTGTTATCGAGTCACTAGCAACTCAAGCACACCCGTTCATAGTCACAAGTTCTTCACCCAGCGTTCAATCCTCAGCCGCAAAAAATGTAACCAAAGAATTTATCGCACTGCTTATTTACTGAACAATTCTATTCTGCGCATTACCTGGAGAATGCGGAACTAAATTCTGAACCCGCTGTCGCGCTCAAATATTGCCTCTATAGCGATCACAAATCCGTCATTTTTCAGTCATGAATCGAGCTCAGTATCCGCATCAAGTGCACGGGCAAAGCAGGCAATCACAGACTGCTTGATGTGCGCTGGTGTGACCACGTGTCTTGCTGTCTCCAGGTCATATCGCACTTTCGATTGTTCAAATCAAACTACATCACAGAGGTGAAAAATGAAGAAGTCTGTAATCGCTCTCGCGTTATCTACGCTATTGGTCGGCGCTGCCTATGCCGAGGAGGACGCAGCCCCAAGCGGCATGGTGCCACAGCTTGATCACGTATTTCTGATCATGATGGAGAATCACGGCTACCAGCAAATCCTGAATAACCCCAATGCGCCGTTCATTAACAAGCTTGCACAGTCCGCCAATCTTGCCACCAACTTTTACGGTATTGGCCACCCCAGCCTAACGAACTACCTGGAGGTTGTCGGTGGTTCTAACTTCGGCATTCAGAGTGACCATAGCCCCGATTGGCATAACGCCAATTGTGTACCCAACCTGCAATCCGGCGTGACTAACACCGACGTACCGGCAACTTCAAATGTCTGTCCAATCGCCGGCTTTGGCATGGATGCAGCAACACCTGCCGTCGATACGGTTAACGAGATATCCAATCCTGGTGACGTCCTGATCAATATCGACGGGGTAGAGTCGATCCCGGCGGCATACGTTAGTGGCTCGACCATCGCCGATCAATTGGTGACCTACGGTCGTGACTGGAAGAGCTACCAGGAAAATCTGCCCGCAGCGGGTGCGGACCGCGTCAATTACAGCGACGGTGTCTTCACCAACAACACCGATTTCGCCAGCATTACGCCAACGCTGAACCCACCCCTGAGCCAGGCCAATGTGGTGAGCCTCTATGCATCCAAACACAATCCCTTTGTGTACTTCCGCAATGTCCAGGAAGGCGATGACAACCAAAACAGCCTGAAAAACTCCGTCGGCTTCGATGGTGATAACGGTCTTTATGCCGATCTGCGCACGGGTAAGGTACCGGCGTTTTCGTTTATCGCACCCAACCAGTGTAACGATCAGCATGGTCGTGGTAACGCCGGGCCGCTCTGCGGCTATGACTCTATCGCGGATGGTGGTCAGGCAGGTCTCAATCCTGCACTCATGATTCGAGGTGATCAGACCGTGGAAAAGCTGGTCGGTGCTATCAAAGGTTCACGGGCATGGAAGCAGGGACACAATGCCATCGTCGTTATGTGGGATGAGAATGATTACAGCGTGAAACCGATTTCTAACCAGGTGATGGTGATTGTGGATACCAATTACGGTGTACACGGTATCAAAAGTAATAAGCGTTATAACCACTTTTCAGTACTTAAAACCATGGAAGCTGGCTTCAAACTTCCCTGCTTGAACCATGCCTGCGATAAAAATGTGGCCGTAATGAGCGATCTATTCGCTAACCGGTAATTGCTATCACAGGGCATAAGCACTCGCCAGGGGCGTACAACACCCCTGGCTTTTTTCGCGCAACAACACTCAATGGAGACAAGACATGGGTAATGTAAAGCGTCGTACCTTTCTAAAAATGATGGGCGCTGGTGCAGCAAGCACCGCACTGCCTGGCAGCATTAAACGTGCACTGGCGATTCCGGCCAACCATCGTACCGGCACCATCGATGATGTCGAACACATCATCATCCTGACGCAAGAGAATCGCTCCTTCGATCACTACTTTGGCAATCTACGCGGTGTGCGTGGTTTCGCTGACCCCCGTGCAGTGAAACTACCTTCCGGACAATCGGTATGGCATCAACCCAACGGCATGAGCGAACTGCTACCGTTTCGCCCCGATGTCGCCGACTTCGGTATGCAATTCCTGCCTGACCCACCCCACGGCTGGAATGACTCACACGCGGCATGGAATGAGGGCAACTACGATCAATGGGTGCCAAACAAGGGGGCGGTGACCATGACCTACTACACCCGTGATGACATCCCCTTTCATTACGCCCTGGCGGATGCCTTCACCGTATGCGATGCCTACTATTGTTCAGTGATGGGCCCCACCGACCCCAATCGGTATCACTTATGGAGTGGCTGGACGGGTAATGACGGTAGTGGTGGCGGGCCGGTCGTGAGTAATGCCGAGGCGGGTTACAGTTGGACCACCTATCCAGAGCGCCTGCAAAGTGCAGGGATCTCCTGGAAGGTCTATCAGGACACGGGCAACGGCCTCGACGCGAACGGTTATTGGGGCTGGACCAGCGACCCCTATATCGGCAATTACGGCGATAACTCGTTGCTCTATTTTCATCAATACCAAAACGCACAACCCGGCGAACCGCTCGCGGACCTCGCCAAAACCGGCACCGATATATTGGCCTATGGTCGTGACCCATTACGGCTGCTGGACAATTTTCGCGAGGACGTACGCACTGGCAATCTGCCGAAGGTCTCGTGGATCTGTGCCCCCGAGGCATTTTGCGAACACCCGAATTTCCCGCCTGATTTTGGCGCGTGGTACATCTCGCAATTCATCGACGCACTCACTGCCACTCCCGAGGTCTGGAGCAAGACCGCGCTGTTTATTCACTATGATGAGGGCGGTGGATTTTTCGATCACCTTGTACCACCAACCCCACCACAGTCCGACGCACAGGGGGCCTCTACGGTCGATGTGACCAGCGAGTTATTTCCCGGAGACAGCAAGTTCCCAAGCGCACCCTACGGACTGGGTACACGTGTGCCGATGATGGTGGTGTCCCCATGGAGCAAAGGTGGCTGGGTCAACTCGCAGGTATTCGACCACACCTCACTGATCCGTTTTATCGAGACGCGCTTTGCCAAGGATCACCCCGAGCTGATCGAAACCAATATCACGCCCTGGCGTCGTGCGGTAACGGGTGACCTCACCACCGCATTTGATTTTGCCAACTCGAATGCGGCGCGCGTGAATCTGCCCAGCACCGAGGCCTATCTACCGCCTGATCAGGTTCGTCATCCCAGCCTTGTCACGGTGCCACCTACAAATCAGGCCATCCCGCAACAAGAAACCGGTGTACGCCCCGCACGTGCCTTGCCCTATGCACTGCACGCGAACGGCACGATAAACACCATCACCGGTGACTTCCGTATCAAATTTGAAAATACGGGAAGGGCTGCTGCGGTGTTTCATGTCCGCGCCAACAATGCCGCCTTTACACCACGCAGCTACACGGTTGAACCACACCGGCATCTGCACGGTACCTGGGATGTGCGTGCGATGGGCGGGACCCAATATGACCTGTCGGTACATGGCCCTAACGGTTTTTTCCGCTCCTTCACCGGGGACGCCTTCGGACCACACGCACCGAATCTCGATGTCCGCATGGGTGATGAAACCCTGCGCCATGGCGTCGTCATGGAGATCGCAAATCACGCGGCTGAAACGGCGCGGGTACGCATCGTTGACCAGTACACCGGCCAGCACGTCCTCGAGGTAATTAAGCCCGGGGAGACAGAATCCAGGCGTTGGTCACTGAGGCACACATTCGGCTGGTACGACCTGGTGGTCACCCTTGATGATGTGCCGGGATTTGAGTATCACTACGCCGGTCATGTCGAGACCAGTGAGCACAGCATGAGCGATCCCGCGATGGGGGGGTGCCTATCAGTCATTGATCAGGCTTAAAAATATAAGCGGGGCGGGCTTTCCATGCACCACCCCGCTTATCTCTCACTCAGGCACCCTGTAAACCCCGGACTCGCCCCCCAGGCCCGAGTTCGTTGCACCACCTTTTAACGCCTGGGCTAACATAAAAATTCATTTATAAGCAAGCCGAAACCGCCCGATTTCTAAACGTTATGCACAGGGCGTGTAAGATCAAGCACTTCCAGGTGGGGAATGTCACAGAATTGCAAAATAAGCTATAAAAACAGCATAACCAACTGATTTATAATAGGTTGTTTTATAGTGCAAAATTTCACCAAGTTGTCATAAGCGTAGGCTTGGGGCCGACTCAGGGCACTTTGCCGCATTTCATCCACACAGTTATCCACAGCTTCTGTGGATAACGGGCATTATCAAATACCAACAATAACTTAGCCCGGTTTGCGCAGAAATGGGCTGAGAATCCACTGCCAACTTGGTCTCGATTCTCCACGGCCTGAGGCCTCTGCAACTGCTAGCATACGCCCCCATGCCGACACCCGACGCCTATCTTCGCATCGCCATTCCCAGCCCGTTGCGGCGGGTCTTTGATTACCTGCCACCCAAATTATGTTCCACCAGGCTGGAACCCGGCATGCGAGTCAAGGTGCCCTTCGGGCAACGCGAGGTCGTCGGGGTATTGCTGGGGACCGCCGATCAAAGCGACGTTCCCCGCAACAAACTCAAACACGCCATCGTCATTCTGGATGACTTACCCGTTGTTCCGCGGGATATCTTTCGCACCTTGAACTGGGCCGCAGGCTATTACCACCACCCTATCGGCGAGGTCTTCGCCACCGCCCTGCCGGCCCTGTTGCGCACCGACGCCCCCGCGCAAGGCCAGCAGATTGACCACTGGCAGGTTAGCCCAATGGGGGCGACCATCGACCCGACCAGCCTCAAGCGCGCACCCCGTCAGGCCGCCCTGTTGCATCGCCTGCAACAGGCAAGGGCGGAGGGTCTCGGTGCACACGTCTTCAGTAATGACGAGGGTGATTGGCGTGGCGCCATCAACCGTCTGGAAGAGCACGGCTGGGTTACCCATACCCGCCGCGACGCCTGGCAGGTAATCCCACCGCCGCGTGAACTCGAGGGTGAGCACACGCTCAACCCCGAACAGGCTCACGCCGTCACAGTAGTGACGAGGGCACTGGCCGAGTTTCAGACCTTCCTGCTGGAAGGTATCACCGGTAGCGGCAAGACCGAGGTCTATCTACGCATCATTGAGTCGGTGCTGGCGCAGGGGCGACAGGCGCTGGTGCTGGTGCCGGAGATCGGCCTCACCCCGCAACTGGTACAACGCTTCAATACCCGCCTGAATACACCGCTAGTGGTGCTGCACTCGCACCTGACCGATCACGAACGCCTCAACGCCTGGTTGGCGGCGCGCGAAAACAAGGCGGGGGTCGTGATCGGTACGCGCTCGGCCCTCTTCACCCCCCTACCAGGGCTCGGTGTAATCATCGTCGATGAGGAGCATGACCTCTCTTATAAACAACAGGATGGTTTTCGCTACCACGCCCGTGACCTCGCCATCATGCGCGCGCGCGAGTGTGGTGTGCCCATCGTGCTCGGCTCAGCCACGCCCTCCCTGGAAAGCCTGTTCAATGTGCAACAAGGGCGTTCACAGGTCCTGCACCTGTCGCAGCGCGCGGGCAATGCCCGGCCACCGCAGTTTCGTGTGCTGGATATCCGTGGGCTCAAGATGTCGGAGAATCTCTCACCACCGCTGATCCAGACCACGCGCGCGCACCTCGCCGCTAATGGACAGGTCCTGCTGTTTTTGAATCGCCGCGGCTACGCCCCCATGCTGCTGTGTCACGGCTGCGGCTGGGTTGCCACCTGTCCACGTTGCGATGCGCGCATGACCCTGCACCGTCACGACCACCGCCTGCGTTGTCACCACTGCGGCAGTGAGCGACCACTCCCCAACAAGTGCCCGGAGTGTAAAGGCGAGGAGCTGCGCCAGCTCGGCTACGGCACTGAGCGTATCGAAGAAGATTTACAACAACACTTTCCCGACGCCACTATCGTCCGCATCGACCGCGACAGCACCCGCCGCAAGGGCTCGATGCAACAACTATTGGATGAAATACACAGTGGCCGTGGCCAGATCCTGGTCGGTACACAAATGCTGGCCAAGGGCCACCACTTTCCCCAGGTCACCCTCGCCGCCATCCTCGATGCCGACTACGGACTCTATAGCGCCGACTTCCGGGCGGCGGAGCGGATGGCGCAGCAGGTCTTGCAAGTCGCGGGGCGTTCCGGGCGGGCCGAGCGTCAGGGCGAGGTCTTGATCCAGACCCACCACCCGGAAAACCCGCTGCTCGCCACCCTGCTGCAACGCGGCTATCGCGCCTTTGCCGGTGAGCTGTTACAGGAACGCCAGGCCACGACCTGGCCACCCTATTCCCACCTCGCACTCCTGCGTGCCGAGGCCACCCACGCCGAGCAACCGATGGCGTTCTTGCAACAGGCCAAACAACTTGCCGCACGCTATCAGGTCCCTGGTGTACAACTTCTCGGCCCCCTGCCTGCCCCGATGCCCAAACGGGCCGGGCGTTATCGTGCACAACTATTGATCCAGGCCAGCGAGCGCCCCGCCCTGCACCAGCTACTCAAGCCGTGGGTATTGGAGCTGGAAAATGCCAAGACCTCACGCCAGGTACGTTGGACACTGGATGTGGACCCAATGGAGTTGTTTTAATCCCATGCCCTTGTGAGCATGCGTTGCATCAAGTGATAATACGGCGCTCGGCAATGCCACAACGATATCAAGCTCCAACCTTATGAAATCCCAAATCAATACACTGATCATCCAGGCCATCGAGGCACTCCAGTCCAATGGCACCCTCACCACCGACCTGATCTACAGCGTGCAGATCGACCGCACCCGCGACAAGTCCCACGGCGACTTTGCCTGTAACGTCGCCATGGCCCTGGCCAAGGCCGCCGGTAAAAAACCGCGTGAGCTGGCAGAGCAGATCGTCGCGGCCTTGCCCAAACATGAATTCGTCACCAAGGTAGAGATCGCCGGACCCGGCTTTATCAATTTCTTTATCGCCCCTGAGGCTATCTACGCAGTAATCCCGCAGATCCTCCGCGGCGGGGATCAATTTGGCCGTAGCCAACACGGCGCGGGTAAGCGCGTGCAGGTAGAGTTCGTCTCCGCCAACCCCACCGGACCTTTGCACGTAGGCCATGGACGTGGTGCCGCCTACGGTGCCACCGTCGCAGACTTACTCACCGCGATCGGCTACGACGTGCACCGTGAATACTATGTCAATGACGCCGGGCGGCAGATGGACATCCTCGCCGCCAGTGTGTGGCTGCGCTATCTCGAACTCTGCGGTGAGACCATCCCCTTCCCCAGCAACGCCTACAAGGGCGACTACGTGTGGGACATCGCCGCGACACTGCACCGTGAAAACGCCGAGGCCATGCGGCGCAGTTGGGAGGAGGTCAGCAAGACCCTGCCACCGGATGAGCCCCAGGGTGGCGACAAGGAAGACTACATTGATGCCGTTATCGCCCGCGCCAAGGAACTGCTACGCGACGATCAATACCGCCTGGTGTTCGACATCGGCCTCAACACCATCCTCGATGACATTCGTGACGACCTGCAACACTTCGGCGTGACCTACGACCAGTGGTACTCCGAGCGCTCGCTCACGGATAGCGGCGCGGTGATGCGCGGGCTCGAACGCCTGCAAAAGAGTGGCTATACCTACGAGAAGGAAGGTGCCATCTGGTTCAAGTCCACCGAGTTTGGGGATGAGAAGGACCGCGTGCTGGTGCGCGACAACGGTCAGACCACCTACTTTGCCTCCGATGTGGCCTATCACATGGATAAACTCGAACGCGGCTTTACCCGCGTCATCGACATCTGGGGCGCCGACCACCACGGCTATGTGCCACGGGTGAAGGCTGCGCTCAAGGCCCTCGGTGACGACCCGGGCAAGCTCGATGTGCTGCTGGTACAGTTCGCGATTCTGTATCGCGGTGGCGAGAAGATGCAGATGTCCACCCGCTCGGGTGAATTCATCACCCTGCGGCAACTGCGCAAGGACGTTGGCAATGACGCGGCGCGCTTCTTCTATGTCATGCGTAAGTCGGAGCAGCACCTCGACTTCGACCTCGACCTGGCGAAATCGCAGTCTAACGATAATCCGATGTACTACATCCAGTACGCCCACGCCCGCATCTGTAGCGTGCTACGCCAACTGGATGAGAAAAAACTCAGCTTCGATCAGCCAGCCGGCCTGAAATACCTGGCCAAATTATCAGAGGAACACGAGTTGGCCCTCCTCACCAGCCTGGGGCGATATCAGGAATTGTTGCACACCGCGGCGATCAATCACGAGCCACATCAACTGGTGCACTACCTGCGCGAGCTCGCCAACGACTATCACACCTATTACAATGCCCACCAGTTTCTGGTGGATGACGCGGCCCTGCGCAACGCCCGCATCACCCTCAATCTCGCCACCCGTCAGGTCTTGGCGAACGGCCTTAAACTACTGGGCGTCTCGGCGCCCGAGCAGATGTAACACACCATGCCACGCGATTACGCCAATAACAGCTCAAACAAGAAGGCCCCCCTGCCCGGCTGGATGTGGCTACTCGGTGGCCTGTTCATCGGTTTCTTTGTTGCCTTCCTCTGGTATCTCAATCAAACCAGCTCGGGCAAACAAAAGGACCTGATCACCAGCGCGGTAAAACGCACGCTGGAGGATGCCCGCGGCGTCCATCAAACCAAGCCCGAGACACCACCCGGTCCCACGGACAGGCCCGCCGAGGAAAAGAAGCGCCCGCGCTTTGACTTCTATACCATCCTGCCCGAGCAAGAAGTGGCCATTCCAGAACAGGACTTGCGCCCTGGGAGCAAACCCGCGACGACTGGCAGCACACCTAGCACCACGACGACACCGGGTAATTACATGTTACAGGCCGGCTCTTTCCGCAAAGAGGATGAAGCCGACAAGCTACGCGCAAAACTCGCATTGGTCGGTGTGGTCGCCAGTATTCAACCCGTCAGCATCAACAGTGGCGACACCTGGTATCGTGTACGCATCGGCCCCATCACTGACCTCGATAAACTCAATCGCACCCGTCAACGCCTGCACGATAACGGTATTACTGCCCTGGTAGTGAAAGACAAACATCCCTAATCGAATACCCAGGTCATGATCGCAGTCACACAATTTTTCACCCGTCGGTCGTGCAGCACCTTATAATCCAGCCGCATCGCACACCCTCCCAGTGGAGATCTAAATATGAGAAATTACCTCGGCCGTCTCACCCTGCTAAGCCTCGTCGCTGTATCGCCTTTGTGTTTTGCCGCTAACGGCTCGGCCGATGACAAGACCTACTACACCACTCAGCTTGGGATCAGCAGCTTCGACCGTTATGCCAATGGCATCTCCTTCACCGGCACTGTGGGTTACAAGCTGCCGCAGTATCACAAACAACTCTCGGTTGAGGGTGAGTTCTCCACTGCACTGCTGAACCCCTCCACGGGGTCCAGTAATGCCTCCTATTTCGCAGTAGGTGGCTATGCCGCCTTTACCTTTCCGGTAGACGATAAACTGAATGTCCGCGCGCGTGCGGGTCTGAATTACTACAGCCCCTCTGTCACCAACACTGGTCT
>JAHEDA010000267.1 GCA_024641445.1 Gammaproteobacteria bacterium | reverse complement strand
AAAGACATGAAGGGACTTGGCGGTAAGCTGCCCTATCGTTTTACTGAGACCGAAGGGATGCCACGCTTACAAACCATCGCTGGCGATGTGAGTCCGGTGCAGGTCTCTGCCGAGATACTCTCGGTATTAAAGGCGCGTGCAGAGTCCTCTCTCGGTGATTCTCTTACCGGTGTTGTGATCACAGTGCCGGCCTATTTTGATGATGCGCAACGTCAGGCGACCAAGGATGCCGCTCGCATTGCTGGTCTCAATGTTCTGCGTCTACTGAATGAACCTACGGCGGCAGCCGTTGCCTATGGGCTTGATAAAGGCGGCGAGGGTGTTATCGCCGTGTATGACCTGGGTGGTGGTACCTTTGATATTTCGATTTTACGCCTGAATAAGGGTGTGTTTGAGGTTATGGCTACGGCGGGTGATACTGCCCTGGGTGGTGATGATTTTGATCACCGCATTGCCGAATGGATCATGCAAGAGGCAGGCATCAGCAACGACGCCGATCATGGCCTATTGCGTCACCTGTTGCAGATCGCCTGCAAGGCCAAGGAAGAACTGAGTGACAAGGAGTCAACTGATATCAATGCAGCTATGGGGGTCGTTGAGTGGGAGGGTACACTTACTCGCGATCACTTTCATGACCTGGTCGATCCACTTATCCAGAAATCCATTCAGCCTTGTCGTCGCGCGCTACGCGATGCAGGAGTCACAGCAGAGGAAGTTGTTGCCGTTGTGATGGTGGGTGGTTCGACGCGCGTACCGCGTGTGCGAGAGAAGGTGGCAGACTTTTTTGGCCGAGAACCCTTGGTCGATATTGATCCCGATAAGGTAGTTGCTGTGGGTGCGGCGTTGCAGGCAGATGTTCTGGTTGGCAATAAGCCGGAAGATGAGATGTTATTGCTGGATGTGATCCCGCTGTCACTTGGTTTGGAGACCATGGGTGGTCTGGTGGAAAAGATTATCCCGCGTAATACCACGATCCCGGTGGCGCGTGCGCAGGACTTTACCACCTTCAAGGATGGACAGACGGCCATGTCGATCCATGTATTACAAGGTGAGCGTGAACTGGTAACGGATTGTCGTTCACTCGGGCGCTTTGCACTGCACGGCATTCCTGCAATGGTGGCCGGAGCGGCGCGTATTCGTGTGACTTTCCAGGTTGATGCCGATGGTCTGTTGTCAGTGCGCGCACGTGAAGAGACCACGGGGGTGGAAAGCAGCATTGAGATCAAACCTTCGTATGGTCTGACCGATGGCGAGATCGAGACCATGTTGCATGATTCTTTGACATATGCAGAGTCGGATGTCGCTGCGCGCAATCTGCGTGAACAACAGGTGGAGGCCGATCGTGTCATCGAGGCACTGGAGGCTGCGCTTGCAGCAGATGCTGATCTGGTTACTCTCACCGAACGCAGCAAGATCGACAAGGCTATGCAGCATCTTATTGCGATGCGCAATGGTAGCGAGCACCGTCAGATCAAGCTGGCAATTGAACGACTGGACGAATTAACACGTGATTTCGCTGCCCGCCGTATGGATGCTAGTATCAAGAAGGCGTTGGCGGGACATTCGATCAATGAGATTCTGGAAAAGAGTTGAGCATGCCCAAGATTATCTTTTTACCCCACCAGGAGATTTGTCCCGATGGTGCCGTGATTGAGGCCACGTCAGGGGTCAGCATCTGTGATGCTGCACTGAAGCATGGGATCGAGATCGAACACGCCTGTGAAAAATCATGTGCCTGCACCACTTGTCACGTCTATGTCCGTGAAGGTGGCGAGTCTCTGAATGATGCGACCGAGACGGAGGACGACCTGCTGGATAAGGCCTGGGGTCTGGAACCTGACTCACGCCTCAGTTGCCAGACAATAGTGGCGGATAAGGACCTGGTCGTAGAACTACCTAAGTACACCATCAATATGGTTTCTGAGAGTCACTAGGGGGTAACCGATGTCACTGACATGGACCGACACATTGGAGATCGCCATTGCCCTGGATGAAGCGCATGCGAACGTAGACCCTCAATATGTCCGTTTTACCGACCTGCACCGTTGGGTCTGTGAGCTGGAGGACTTCAGCGATGCCCCTGACCGCTCGAACGAGAAGATCCTGGAGGCCATCCAAATGGCCTGGATCGAAGAGCGCAGCTAGAGACAGCGGGCTTTTCATTGCCCAAACCTGCCCCAGGGGCTAGAATTTCACCAAATTTTTACCACCTTGGCCCGCGCCCCGTCGCGGGCTTATGTTATTTCTTCAATCTAATTATGGAGTTAAGCATGGCTGTTGAACGTACTATCTCGATTATCAAACCCGATGCCGTGGCCAAGAATGTCATTGGTGAGATCTATGCCCGTTTTGAAAAGGCCGGTCTGCGTATCGTAGCCGCCAAGATGAAGCATCTGAGCCAGAAAGAGGCCGAGGGTTTCTACGCCGTACATAAGGAGCGCCCCTTCTTCAAGGACCTGGTCAGCTTCATGACCTCGGGTCCGGTGATGATCCAGGTACTCGAAGGCGAGGGCGCCGTGGCCAAGAATCGTGAAGTGATGGGTGCCACTAACCCTAAGGACGCTGCCCCCGGTACCATCCGCGCCGACTTCGCCAGCACCATCGATGAGAATGCCGTGCACGGTTCCGACAGTCTGGAAAATGCCAAGATCGAGATTGCCTATTTCTTCGCGGCGACCGAGCTGTGCCCACGTACCCGGTAGTTCTGGGCATAAACACTCAATAGTTTGAGAGTTAACACCCGTGAGTTTAGGGTGAGGTAGTAATAACGTGACTGACACTAGCAAGACTAATCTGCTCGACCTCGACCGCGCCGGTCTGGAGGGCTTCTTCGCCGAACTGGGCGAGAAGCCGTTTCGCGCCACCCAGGTGTTGAAGTGGATCTACTTCTTCGGGGTCAGTGACTTTGAGGCCATGACTAACCTCAGCAAGGCGCTACGTCAGCGCCTTGCTGAGGTGGCCGAGATTCGTCTGCCAGAGATCATCAGTGAACAACGCTCGCAGGATGGCACCATCAAGTGGCTTATGCGGGTGGATGGCAACAATGCTATTGAGACCGTCTTTATCCCCGAACTCGATCGCGCTACCTTGTGCGTTTCTTCACAGGTGGGGTGTGCGCTGGAGTGTACCTTCTGCTCGACCGCGCAACAGGGGTTTAATCGTAATCTGACCACCGGTGAGATCATCGGCCAGTTGTGGGTCGCCAATCACGCCATGGGCGTAAAACCCAGTGAGCAGCGCGTGATCAGTAACGTGGTCATGATGGGCATGGGTGAGCCACTCCTGAATTTTGACAATGTGGTCCGTGCCATGCGCTTGATGTTGGATGACGACGCCTACGGCCTGTCCAAGCGTCGTATCACCTTGAGTACCTCGGGAGTGGTGCCTGCGCTCTATCGCTTGCGCGAGGTGATGGATGTGAGCCTGGCGGTTTCTCTCCACGCCACAAACGATACCTTACGCAACGAGTTGGTCCCGATAAATCGGAAATATCCAATCAAGGAATTGCTGGCCGCCTGCCTGGAATATCTGGGCGGTGATGCGCGCCGTCGCATTACCTGGGAGTACGTCATGCTGAAGGGCGTCAACGACAGTCCCTCGCACGCGAAGGATCTGGTTAAGTTGTTACGCGGTGTACCCTCTAAGGTCAACCTGATTCCATTTAATCCGTTTCCGAATACCCAGTACGAGTGTTCCGAGCCCACAGTGATCGACAAGTTCCGTGATATATTGATGCAGGCCGATATTGTGACGATCACGCGCCGTACACGTGGTGACGATATCGATGCCGCCTGCGGGCAATTGGCAGGCAAGATCAAGGATCGGACCAAGCGTCAATTACGTCGCATTGAGGTCACTCAGGGAGTCGCAGGAACATGAAGAGCTGGCT
>JAHEDA010000035.1 GCA_024641445.1 Gammaproteobacteria bacterium | reverse complement strand
GTGAGTGTCGTCCCTGGCACCATCGTTGATCCAACGACCCAACTACTCGGTATCTCTGACCCCTCATTTGCTCTGGTGGCCGAGTATGAGCCGCACCCCATCACCAAAAATTTTGACCTGATCACCCTCTATCCCCGTGCCTGTGGTCTGGAGAGCAAAGACAAATCCGGCTGGGATGCCGCACGCTTTTTACGCACGGTGCCACGCAGTTGGTCCGAGACCGGCCCCCTCAAGGGCGCCATCGGCTTTGACAAGGGTACTGACATCCCAGGCCCCTTGACCATCGGCCTGGCCCTTAGCCGCGAGATTAACGATGCTACGGCGACTGCCAACAAGAAAAACGATAAGGCAAAGAAGACAACACACAGTCAACGTGTCGTCATGGTCTGCGATGGTGATTTTCTATCTAACGCCTATCTCGGCAATCAGGGTAATAACAAGATGGGTGAGAACATCGTCAACTGGCTCAGCCACGATGACAGCATGATCGACATCCCTGTCGTCGAGGTCCCTGGCAAGGAGATCACCCTCAGCACCAGCAGCTATATCAGTATCGCGGTGGTGTTCCTGCTGCTGTTCCCCATTGGCCTGGTGGCGGCGGGTATCACCATCTGGTTAAAACGACGCAAGGCATAAGGTCACACATGATGCGTAGCCGTACACTCCTCAACCTCTCCCTGCTGGGCGTTGTCACCGTATTGGTGTTGATCACCGTGCTTAACCCCGGTAAAAGCCCGCCCCCCACAGAGACGCATCTTACCCCGCTCAAGCAAGCCGATGTTATGCATATCCTGTTACAGCAGGCGCAGGGCAACGACATCGAACTGGAAAAGCAGAATGGTCACTGGTGGATGCGCAAGCCCTATAACCTGCCAGCGAATAACTTTCGTGCCGACAGTGCGACAAAACTGGTGGAGGAGACAAGCTACAGCCAACACCCTCTTTCCAAAGCCGACGAGGCAAAATATGGCCTCGACAAACCTGCACTGCGCATCACCTATAACAACTCCGTCACGATTGCGCTTGGTGGCAATGCCCCCCTGCAACAACGTCGTTATGCCCAGGTCGGCGAGACACTACATACCATCAACGATAGCTATAACTACTCACTCGCTGAATCCACCACCAGTTTTATTGGCTATGCCCTGTTGCCGCCGCAAAGCAAACTCACCCGCCTGGAACTACCCGACTTTACCTTGTTGCAAGAAAAGGGTGAGTGGAAGACCCAACCTGCACAAAAATTGGCCTCGGGTGATGACCTCAACGAGATGATCAGCTATTGGGAGAACGCCCAGTCACTGGAGGTGTTCACCAGTAAAGACAGGTCCCCCAAGGGCAATACTATTCGCGTCAGTCTCGTGGGACAGGACAAACCCATTTCATTCCTGCTGCAACGAAACGGCGATGACACCAGCCTTATACGAACCGACCTCGGTATTGGCTATCGCCTCAGCCATGATAGTGCCGAGCAATTGCTGAGCCTGCCAAAGCCAGAGAAGCCTGCCGCCCCGGTCAAGCCCGTTACAAAGAAGTAGCCAGGGCGATCGCGCGTGCCTGAACTCCCCGAGGTCGAGACTACCCGACGAGGTATTGCACCCCATCTTATTGGCCACTGCGTAGATAAGGTGATCGTGCGCGATGGCCGTCTACGCTGGCCAGTACCGCGCAATCTCAACAGCCTGCTCAAAGGGCAGGAGATCACCGCTGTCTCACGACGTGGTAAATATCTGCTTCTGATTACCCTGCACGGCACTACCATTATTCACCTTGGGATGTCTGGAAGCCTGCGCGTGCTTGATACCGACACCCCTGCGGTCAAACACGACCACGTCGATATTTGTCTCGACACGGGCAAGTGTCTGCGCCTGCACGACCCACGCCGCTTTGGCTGTGTGCTCTTTACCCGCGACGAGCCACTGCAACACGAACTATTGAACGAACTTGGGCCCGAACCACTCGAAGCCGACTTCACTGTTGATTACCTTTTCGAACACTCGCGTCGACGCAAGGCTGCGGTAAAGCTCTTTATAATGGATAGCCATATCGTCGTCGGTGTTGGCAACATCTACGCCAGTGAAGCCTTGTTCCTCGCCGGTATTCGGCCAAGTCGACCCGCAGGCCGTGTGACTCGCGCGGAATACATCAAGCTGGTCGAGGCCATCAAACGGGTACTTACAGCGGCGATCAAGGCGGGGGGTACCACCCTGCGCGACTTCACCGCCAGCGATGGCCGCCCCGGTTACTTCAGTCAGCAATTGAATGTCTATGGCCGTAAGGACGAGCCTTGCCGCGTTTGTGGCCAAACCATCAAACACAGCATTCTCGGTCAACGCGCCACCCATTTCTGCCCGCATTGCCAACACTAGGCATTCCGATTAGAGTATTTACCACTCTTTCCAACATCACGGCACTATTGCTGATGACTTTCTCAAGAATTGACCCTGCGGGCCCCCTATGAAACAGATCAAACACCTTAAGCTCTGGATTGGCATCGCGGCCATCATCGGGTTGCTCGTCGCGGGCATGCTCTATCGCCAACAAAAAAATGGGGTGGAGTATGTCAGCCCCAAATACGGCCCCATCGTCGAGGCCATCTACGGGTTGGGTAAGGTCAAGAGCGACAAGACCTACGATGTCAAGCTCGCCATCACCAAGACCATCGATCAACTCTACGTCAAAGAGGGCGATGTGGTTACCAAGGGCAACAAACTGGTGCGCCTCGATGACCACCTGATCTTTTACGCACCATTTGATGGGACCGTAACCCTGGTGGCATTCAATGAGGCGCAGTCCGTGTTCCCACAGCAGACCATTCTGCGGTTGGAAGACCTCTCGCATAAATATATTGAAGTCTCACTGGAGCAACAGGGCGCCCTGCGTGTTAAACCGGGACAACCCGTGCGGGTCATGTTTGAGAGCGTACGGGCTGAACAACTCAAGGGAAGTGTCAGCTCCATTTTTCCACGCAACGAGGAATTTCTTACCCATATCGATGTACCGGGTCTGGCGCAAAATATCCTCCCCGGGATGACTGCGGATGTGGCCATCGAGGTCGGCAAGAAGGACCGCGCGCTGCTGGTCCCACTCTCCGGGATTAGCAATGGTCGCGTGCGCGTTGTGCGTGATGGCAAGACCATCGTCGTCCCACTCAAGCTTGGTGATATCGACGGCAACTGGGCCGAGGTCACCGAAGGGGACCTGAAGGGCAGCGATCAGGTCATCATCAAGAAACACTGATATGTTGTTTCTCGCGCTCAGGCACCTACTCTCCCGCAAGCGTCAGACCATCCTGATCTTTTTTGGTATCAGTCTGGGCACGCTGATCTTTACCGTTATTTCCGGGATGCAGTTGGGTATGCGCGAGTTCATCACCAGCCGCCTGCTAAGCAATACCTCGCACATCAAGATCTCCGCACGCGACCGTCTCATCGACAAGGTCGAGATCACCAAACGCTTTTACGGCGATGACGCCCACGTCCACTGGGTTATCCCCCCCTACGGCAAGCGCGAAGAGGCGCACATTATCTATCCACAGGGCTGGTTTGATCGCCTGCGTGATGACCCCGAGGTCCTGGGCTACTCCCCCAGCCTGACCATGAATTGCATCATCACCCGGGGAGCCTCACGCTATCCCGCCACACTGTCAGGCATCATTCCCTCCCTGCACGAACGGGTGATGAATCTCAACCGGTACATCACGGCAGGCAAACTCAGTGACCTCAGTGATGGCGGCAACAAGGTTATCGTTGGCACCGGTGTGTTGAGCAAGGTAGGTGCGCAGCTCGGTGATACCTTATTAGTCTCCTCCGGCCTCGGTGAACAACGCCCACTCAAGATCGTCGGGACCCTGGAGCTTGGGGTGAAGCAGGTCGATGAGACCCTGATGATCGGCGCCCTGCGTGATGTACAGCAAATGAACAAGACACCGGGTCACCTCACCGAGATCGCCGTGGCCCTCGTCGATATGGATCGCGCCCAGGCCATTGCCGATACCTGGCAACTCACCAGCCGCGATAATGTGGAGAGCTGGAATCAGGCCAACGCACAGTTTCTACAAATCTTCAGCATTCAGGATATCACCCGCAACGTCATCACCTTCGCCATCCTCATTGTCGCGGGCTTTGGTATTTACAATGTCCTGAGCATCATGGTCAGTCAGAAGCGACGCGAGATCGCCATCCTGCGCTCTATTGGTTACACCCCCCGCCAGATCGTCGAGCTGTTTCTGATCCAGGGCATCATCCTCGGTGTCACCGGTGCCGTAATTGGCCTGGTCATTGGGCACCTGATAAACAGGTATCTTGAGACCATCACACTCGGTATCAGCATGGGCCTGGGTAATCACCTGATTATTTCCTACGCCCCCTCGATCTACATCACCGGATTTCTGCTGGCCTTCATCTCAGCGGTACTCGCCAGCATTCTGCCCGCACGCGCCGCAGGTAAATTGACGCCGCTTGAAATCATCAGGTCGGATACATAATGACGATCATCGCCAACAATCTTATAAAAGAATTTGGAAAGCCCGCCACGCGGGTGATACACGGTGTCAATCTGGAGATCCACGACAGTGAGTTCGTTGCCATCTCCGGCCGTTCAGGCTCGGGCAAGAGTACGCTGCTATATCTCCTCAGCACCCTCGATGAGGCCAGTGACGGCGAGATACTGATCGATGGCAAGAACCCAAAGATGATGTCAGTAGAGGAGATCCACCGCTTCCGCAACCAGAATCTTGGCTTCGTATTCCAGTTTCACCACCTGTTGCCCGAGCTGACGTCAATAGAAAATGTCCTGCTGCCTGCGCGTCGTAACAACCACCACAAGGAAAAGTCGGCCTACGCCCTCGAATTACTCAATCACTTTGGCATTGCCAATAAAAAAGATAAACTCCCCTCGCAAATGTCTGGTGGTGAACAGCAGCGTGTCGCCATCGCCCGAGCCCTCATTATGCAACCGCGTTACCTCTTTGCCGATGAACCTACCGGTAGCCTCGACTCAAAGAATGGCCGTATGGTGATGGATATACTTATGCGCGCCAATCAGGAGTGGCAGACTACTGTTGTGCTGGTCACACACGAACCCGATTATGCCGCCATGGCCCAGCGTGAGATCTACCTGGTCGATGGCAGGATATCAACTCGACAAGATGATCTTGCTGCCTCAAACTAGAATGATTCCAATGCATCAAAGGAGTGAGACATGCCTGCCATGAATAGTAATGCCACCGCCACCAAGATCGTGATCGTCGTCGCGATTCTAATTGGTATCTGGTTACTCGCCCCATTCGCCGTGGTCCCCGCCGGACACCGCGGCGTGCTCACGACCTTCGGCAGGGTTGATGAGAATGTCTACGCCGAGGGGATACACTTTCGCTGGCCGCTGGCACAGACCATGCACCTGATGGATGTACGCATCCAGAAGGGTGAGGGGGATGGCGATGCCGCATCAAAGGACCTGCAACAAGTACACACCAAAGTAGCCGTCAACTATCACCTTAATCCCGAGCGTGTCGCCGCTATTGTGCGCGAGGTCGGTGACCTCTACGCGGTTGAGACGCGCCTGATCCTGCCCGCCGTACAAGAGGCGGTAAAGGCCTCGACCGCCAAATACACCGCCGAGGAGCTGGTCACCAAGCGACCCGAGGTACGCGATGATATACGCAGCGCGCTGACGCAGCGACTTAGCAAGCACGACGTGGTTGTGGACGAGTTTTCAATTGTTAACTTCCAGTTCTCGCGCTCCTTCAACGAGGCCATCGAGGCCAAGACCACGGCCGAGCAGTTGAAACTCAAGGCCGAACGCGACCTCCAGCGTATCAGGGTCGAGGCAGAGCAGAAGATCGCATCGGCCGAGGCGGAGGCCAAGTCGCTCGCACTACAGAAACAACAGGTCACCAATGAGCTACTGCGCCTGCGCGAAATTGAGAACATGCGTCATGCAATTGATAAGTGGGACGGTCACCTCCCGACCTATATGGCTGGAGATAGCATACCCTTTATCCAGATACCCAATACCACACCCAAGGCAAAACGTTGATTAGACACTGATCCTGCGACAGAAAAGCTGTCGCAGGCGATTGTCTGTCGTCGCCTTATGCTAGCTACCATCCAGAATATTGTTTTTGATATCGGTCGCGTACTGATTAATCTGCATTTCGACCGTATTGAGGCCTTTCTGCGCCAGCACAATTCCCGCAGCCTGACCCTGAAGGACTTCTATCGTATGACGGCGATGGATGACTTCGAGCATGGAGATATCGACGAGCATGAGTTCATCAGCCGGATGCAGACCTTATTTGATACACCACCCTCGCGTGATGAATTGAACCGGGCCTTTCTCGATATCTTTTCACCTAATCAACCGATCCTGGCCCTGGCCGATTCCCTGAAACCACATTACCGGCTCTACATTCTAAGCAATACCAACATCCTGCATTGGCGCCACCTCCACGAGACTTATGACCTTGGTAATCGCGTGCATGGCGTTGTCACCTCGTTCAAGGTCCGCGCCATGAAGCCCACGGCCACGATCTACCGTCACGCCGAACGACGATTTGATCTGGACCCGCGAACCACACTCTTCATCGACGACCTGGCCGAGAATGCACAAGGGGCCGAGGCCTGCGGTTGGCAGGCGATACACCATACCGATAACAACGCCACCCTCGCGGCACTCACACGCCTTGGTGTACACACGGGATGAGTGAGTTGCGACCTGATTTACTACCCCTGTCATCATTTTGTAAAACTTGCACTGGCATAATTGCATCCTTGACAAATAGTAATACCGTTTATCTCGTACCCACCCTATGTCACGAGCTCCGCACCTGATGAAGTTACCCTTTACCCGCACGGCCCCGGAGAGTGTTGCCGCCATCGACCTCGGCTCTAACAGCTTCCACATGATCGTTGCCCGCCTTAAGGACGGTCAACTAATCATGCTTGATCGCCTGCGTGAAATGGTGCGGCTGGGCGCAGGACTTGACCCGGACAGCAACCTGCGCACGGACGCGATGGAACACGCCCTGGCCTGTCTGTCGCGCTTTGCACAACGGATAAATCACATGCCTGCGGGGAGTGTGCGCATCATCGGTACCCGCACCCTGCGAGTGGCGGGTAACTCTGCTGACTTCCTGCAACGTGCTGAGACCGTTCTGAATCATCCAATTGAGATCGTCTCCGGACTGGAGGAGGCGCGCCTGATCTACATGGGCGTTGCGCACAGTCTTGACCATGACCCACCGCGGCCACGCCTGGTCATGGATATTGGTGGTGGCAGCACCGAGCTGATTATTGGTAAGGCCTACTCGCCGCTCCGCCTGGAGAGCCTTGGCCTCGGTTGTGTCAGTCTGAGCGAGCGATTCTTTGCAGACGGAACGATCACTCGTAAGGGTTTTACGAGTGCCATGTTTGCCGTCTTTCAGGCGCTGGAGCCATACGAACACCTATTTAGCAACGCGCATTGGGAAGAGGTTATCGGCGCCTCTGGCACAATCAAGTCAATCGGTCGCATCCTCACGGCCGCCGGGTGGAGCGATGGCGACATTACCAGGGAGGGCCTCGATAGATTGGTAGACCGCGTGATCGAGGTGGGTAACGTCAAAAGTCTGATCTTGCAAGGACTGAGCGAGGAGCGTCGCATGGTCTTTGCAGGAGGGTTGGCGGTGCTTGCTGGCCTGTTCACTGCATTGGGGATCACTCGCATGAAGGTCTCCGAAAGCGCCCTGCGCGAGGGTGTGTTATTCGACATGGTCGGACGCCTACGTGCTGAGGATGTACGTGGGCAATCAATTCGACAACTGAGTGAGCGCTTCGGCGTAGATGAGAAGCATGCTGAACAGGTCCGCGAAACCTTACAGACACTGATTGCACAGCTTATTGATGTCTGGCAGATCAACGAAGAGACTGCACGCCACCTGGAGTGGGCCGCACTCTTGCATGAAATTGGACTCTCCATTGCACACAGCCAATATCACAAGCATGGCGCCTATATCGTAGAAAATGCCGACCTGCTTGGATTTTCACGCCAGGAACAGGCACAGATTGCCCTGTTCATTCGCACACACCGCAACAAGATCCCAGGCGCACTCCTCAAGACGCTGGATAAGCCCCACCACAAACCCCTAAAACTTATCGTCCTGCTACGCCTTTCCATACTGCTACATCGTAGTCGAGGACCCATCCATCTCCCCTCCATGACCTTACACGTGGATAAAGAACAACTTGGTATTGTCTTTCCACAAGGCTGGCTCGATTCACACCCGCTTACACAGACCGACCTGGAGACGGAGGCCTACCACCTCAGCCAGCTAGGCTTCACACTGACATTTCAATAAATAGCTTCGACAGATGTAAATAAGTGGGCCCACTTATCGTGGCTCGGCCGTGGCAGAGGTCATATTGTCACGCCAAGCAACAACAAAGGAGATATGGCCTTATGTCTGAATCTATTCAAGAGTATTCCTTTCCCTGTTATCTGTTAGGTTTAAATATACACAGGAACATCTTCTAGCCTGTAACAGATGTTTTAAGCAGGAATTCTTGAGAGGTGTTAATACTTTGATGACAGAGCAGTGATCTGTGCGTGCCTAGACTTACTCAAACTACCGGATGATCTTTAGAGAAAATAAAAGATAATAATATCTGTTACCGCTCAGGCCTCATCTGCCAGTGTACCAAGCAGTGCATGCTGTGCCGCAAACGGGCGCAATTGCTCGGTGCTGGCACCTCGTTGCAACAGAACCTCTCCCGCCCGGGTATAGCCCCCATCACTGGAGAGTATCCAGGCCTGTAGATTGTCTTCGAGATAGAATTCCAGCTCTCGAATGACCCGCTGTCGCAGAATCTTATTCTCGATGGGGAAAGCCGCCTCAACGCGCCTGTAGAAATTACGCTCCATCCAGTCAGCGCTGGAGCACCAGACTTCAGGCTGTCCCGCATTTGCAAAATAGAGGACCCGGGTGTGTTCCAGGAATCGTCCAACGATGGAGCGCACCCGGATATTCTCCGACACACCAGGGATACCAGGCTTCAGACAACAGACCCCACGCACCACCAGGTCGATCTCGACCCCAGCCATAGAGGCGGCATAGAGGCTACGAATTATATTCGGCTCGGTGATCGAGTTGACCTTGATGATGATCTGACCGCCATTGCCACCCTTGGCATGCAAAATCTCACGTTCGATATTCTCACGCATCGCATTATGCAGTCGGAAGGGCGAGCTCAAGACCTTGCTAATGTGATTGAAGCTACCGATGCTGGTCAGTTGTAAAAATAGATGATGCACGTCCTCACCCATGGTCTTGTCACAGGTGAAGAGACCATAATCGGTATATATACGAGTAGTGCGCGGGTGATAGTTACCCGTACCAAGGTGCACATAACGACGTAGTCGCTTGCCCTCGCGGCGCACCACCATAAGCATTTTGGCGTGCGTCTTGAAGCCCACGACCCCATAGGCAATGTGCGCACCAGCCTCCTGCAGACGTGTAGCCAAGGCGATATTGGCCTCTTCATCAAAGCGTGCACGCAGCTCCACCACCACGGTAACTTCTTTCCCTGCCTTGGCCGCCTCCATCAAGGCCTCAACCACTGCCGACTCCGGACCGGTTCGATAAAGCGTCTGCTTGATTGCAATCACATTGGGATCAGCCGCCGCCTGTTTGAGAAAATCAATTACGGGTAGAAAAGACTCAAACGGGTGATGCAGCAGAATATCACCCGCACGGATGGCACTGAATATATCCCCATACAATGGTATTGACGGCGGGTATCCGGGTATAAACGAAGGGTGTTTCAGGTCGCTACGGTCGACCAGTTCGCATACTGCGATGAGTCGATTGAGATTCACAGGCCCATTGACCTGATACAGGTCTTCCGACAACAACTGGAAGCGCTGCAGCAAATAGTCGGCCAGCTCACCTGGGCAGTCATGTGCGGCCTCCAAACGCACGGTGTCGCCATAACGGCGTGAGGCCAGCTCTCCCTCAACCGCCCGCATGAGGTCGTCGATCTCTTCTTCGTCTACATAGAGGTCACTATTGCGTGTTACGCGAAACTGATAGCACCCAGTCACCTTCATGGTGGGGAACAGCTCTTCTACATAGGCATGAATGATTGAAGACAGAAAGACGAAATCGTAAGGGCCATTTCCGGCCTCATCAGGTGGTAACTGGATCAGGCGTGGTAATGCCCGCGGTGCCTGTACAATGGCATAACCGCCTTTGCGCCCAAAGGCATCACGCCCCTTGAGTGTAACAATAAAGTTAAGACTCTTGTTCTGAATGCGGGGGAAGGGATGCGCCAAATCCAGGCTGATGGGGCTCAAAACAGATATTAGCTCTTCATCAAAATATTGATGTAGCCACCTTTCCTGGCTCTCCAACCACTCACTTCGCCTGATAAAGCGTATATTTTCCTGTTCCAGTGCCGGAATCAGTTCTTCGTTAAGCACACGATATTGCAGATCCACCAGTTCATGTGCACGCCGACTGATCTCCCTCAGCAACTCTTGCGAGCTGATATTGTCCGGACCTGTCTGGATGGAACCACTCTCGTGCCTTTGCATTAAGCCGGCGACACGTATCTCAAAGAACTCGTCAAGATTGGTGGATGAGATACAGAGGAAGCGCAGACGCTCCAGCAAAGGGGTGCGCCCATCGCGTGCCTGTTCCAAGACGCGACGATTGAATTCAAGCAAGCTCAACTCACGATTGAAATATAGATCAGGGCTTTTCAGGTCAATTGTGGCGTCAGCCACACTAACAATATCAAGAACCTCAGCCTTGCCACGCTCATCAAACTCACGAGAGGTCGCGGCCTCGCCCACTACAACACACGATAAATCAGACGACATATGTCAGCAATATTTCTGGTTTTTTAGTCCATACAGCCTAGCATGTCGATCCGTTCGAAATTATGACAGCAATTTTACAGTTATATGACACTCCGCAATCCAGAAAGACTGCGGTGTATTGCTTTACATCTACATTCAGGCGGGCTGGCCCTGCAGGGCATCCTTCTGATCGGCCATATTAACCGGGCGTGTTTTCTGCTTCGCTTTCTTGCCCGAGCCCGCGAGGTCCTGCACGAGTACACCCAATTTAGACATGCGTTGCTGTGCCTTCTCCATCCTGGCCTTGGCCTTCTCCAGGGTCTTTTCGCGCACCGCTAATTTTTGGCGTGCGCGCTGGGTCGCCTTTTTAAGGTCACGATTCCTTTCTGACTCCGTCTTAACCCCATCACGCTTTTGCCTGGCTAGCTGTTGCGCCTGCTCGGCATCCGCCCGCAGCTTGGTGGCCAATTCGGCTGCTGATTGGGCAGCATTCTTGCGTTGCTGGGCCTTTACCGCAGTCTTCTCGGCCAGGACGTGAGACTTCTTTGCCTTCTTCTCTGCCGTCACCGCCTTTTTCGCCAACACACTGGCATGGCGCATGGCCTTCGCCGCTTCAAGCTTCCGTAAATTCTTTTCCGCCTTCGCCAACTTGATGGCCTGTTTCTGCGCCAGGCTCTCTGCATGCACCTTAACCTTATCAACTTGCTTGGCACCCTTCTTTAATTGAGTCTCGGTTTTAACCATTTCACGCTTCATCTTGTTCGCCATTGTCGTCACCCCTTCAGATTGTGTACGCTCGCTGCCACCGATTTATTCACCCTTACTTGGACGTCCCGTCTTGATCCGTTCGATCTTCTGCAATAAAACCAACCGCTCCGCACTCTTCATACCCTCCAGCGCCAACAGCCCTGCACGCAACAATTCACTCTTTTTTACATGCACGCCCTGTTCAAGTAGAACTTTTTTCAAGTCCTTGAGGCGCTGGTAGTCAATCTCAGGCATGGTGTAACTATCACGCACCACACGGGTACGTATCACATCCTTGTCGGCCAGCTTGCCCTTCTTCGGCTTACCAGGAGCCGCCTTTTCCTTTGCCATGACAACCTCAACACGCTAAACGATATAAACAGTATATACTGTTTATATCGTTTTTCAAGACTGCGATAACTCCCGCGCTCGACAGCTCGTCAGCAGGCGTCCTTGGTGCGGCTCGTTGATATCCCAAGATGGCAGTGCCACGGCATAAAGCGAGGCAGTTGGCATTACCTTGCCATTGGAAAATTGATGTTCATCGTTGTGGACAAAGTCGAGCAGGTCCTCCAGGCCAGGGTTGTGACCAATCAACATCAGTGACCCTGCTTGTTCAGGGGTGGTGGCAATAATTTCACAGAGTGTGCCGAGGTCTGCCAGATAAAGTTCACGGGTATAGGTTATGCGGGCGAGATCGAATTCCAGTTGACGAGACACCAATACCGCCGTTTGTGAGGCCCGTTCCGCGTGAGAGCAAATCACGGCATCGGGTATCAGGTTCTGTCGCTGCATCCATTGCCCAAGCAGTGAGGCCTCATATTCCCCGCGCGTCGTCAGGGTACGCAAAAAATCGGTGCGGGCTCCCCCGATTCGTACCGACTTGGCATGTCGCACTATATATAGGATCTTTTCATCCGGTGGCATGTTCTTCTCTTTTGTCTCCACATCAATAGACCTGCTTATAGCACAGGATTATTTCACCCAGACTTCAACCCGCCGATTCTTGAAGCGACCTGTATCCGTATCATTCAAGGCCACCGCCAGATCACTGCCATACCCGCGCGTGCGGTAGCTACCCAGATCAAACTTACCGAGGCTATCGGCCACTCTGTCGGCACGGGCAACCGACAGTACCAGGCTATACATCGGGAGGCTCTCTTGAGAATCGGCAAAACCAAACAGCATTACACGCCGCCCGTTATTCGACTCATGCTTGAGATAGCTCACGACCCGATAGATGTCACGCATCCCCTTGCTGTCGAGTTCTAGACTGCCCGCAACAAAGCGAAAGTTTACCGATAGACGATGGGCGTCCCGCGTCAATTCACGATATTCCTCCGGTGCCTGTGATGACAGGGGGTACTGAACCTCCCGCAGGTTCTGCGAGATGAAACCCACCTTACTTACTATCAGCTGCCCAAGGCTGCTGATGGCGAAATTGGCAAACTGCCGCGCCGCCTCAGGGGCATGAGTGGGTTTGTATAAAAATAAACGCCGTGCGAGGGCATAGTCTTCTGTCGCAACCGAGAATTCTGTCGGCAAGATGGCATCACCACCATCGGCTATCAAAAGGGCCTTGGCATCGCGAATATAGGGCAGCCCGACAAAGCCGATCCCCTGGCGGTCACGGCTCACATCATCCGACAGCTTGGCATTGGATTCGTAACGCTTGGCGTCGCCAACGAGCTTGTGTTCCTTGTCCAACACAAGATGCCTGAAGGTGTCATAGGTACCGGAATTATCGTCACGTGAATAGATGTGGATCGGGCCCGGTCTTCCACCCAGGGCCTGCCAATTGCGAATCTGGCCTGAGAATATCTGCCGCAGGGTCTTCACCGAGAGAGATTGAAGATTGTTATCCCGATTAACGATCACCGCGATCCCATCCAACCCAATCACGAACTCGTGCTGCGCATCAGCCAGATCACCCAACCGCCCCAGGGCATCGACCTCATCGGACTTGATCGGGCGCGAGGCCATGCCAATATCCGCCGTGCCAGCCCCAAGATCGACAAACGCAGTGCTGGAGCCGTGCGCATGCACCTCAACCTTGTAATATTTACCATCCGATTGGCGCGCGCTGATAACACGCTCCCCCGCACCAGCCGGCCTGTCCTCGATCTCGTCGTAGCCCTGACCCGCCAACCAGGACTTGATCAACTCTGGCGCCAGTGCGGCCCCAACCGTATTTGAACCATGCAGTCGAAACAGTAACTCTGGCTCACTCGCCCACACCGCAGTTGAGAAAATAAGGCTCACCGCAATCGCGTATCGATATTTCATTTCTTGTCCTACTCCAGATTTCTATTGAGATAATGTGGTTATCTGCCGGGAGTATGTGACAGCGATATTTCATTTGTGTGACGTTGGGGGGAAGCAGAATGCGCTGGCCGTATGCCGATAAGCCGACAAGATGGGTGTCGGTTTGTAACCAATACGACTTGGGGAGGTATTTTGTGACACTCAAAATAATCGAGACTGGGGTCACTTGTGCGCGGTTTTCGCCCGATTTTGGGTCCCAAAACTGCTTCAACGCACTCAAAGTGTACAAAATTTAACCTAAAGAGGCCGCAGAAAGCCCAATTTATATAGAAAAGTAATCCTGGTATAATTTTCGCATGGATAGACTGAACTTATGTATAACAGGTCAGTCTCAACCCTGACATTTTTAATCACTAAGCTTAGGCAGACACGCCTTACATCAACAAAAAGAGGAAACAGAGAAGTACCATGTCAATACAGGAAATTGGTCATTACATATTTGGAATCAATGAGTTAGGCAATAAGTTCCGTCCCTCCGACTGGATCGAGCGTATCGCCTCCGCCTTCGGCAGTTTCGATAGCAGTCGCCGCCTCCGCTACAGCCCCAGCGTTATGCCCGCCAAGTACGACGGTCAGAACTGCCTGTTTGTTGCCAGCAGCCTGGCCACTAGTAACCCCGGCGCATACCGCTACATCATGGATTTTGTGGCCAGCAACCAGCTCAAAATGATGAACCCTGGGAAGCCCTTCGTCCCCGAGCCCACCTTCGAGCTACGACGCGTCGCATAAGTATTTGATCTAACTCGCTGCCCAGACAGGATTCACCTGTCTGGCAATGGCCGGGTGCCCCCTGGCTCAAACAATCTCTCTGACGAAGTGATGGGCGAGGATACTCATGTGCCGACT
>JAHEDA010000266.1 GCA_024641445.1 Gammaproteobacteria bacterium | reverse complement strand
TGGCGCCAAGGACACGCAGACGGTGCACGCCTTCCTGGAGGCCGAGGCGCATGATGGCCCCTCGATCATCATTGCCTACTCACCCTGCATCGCCCACGGCGTGGACCTCAAGAACAATCATCGGCAGCAGGACCTCGCCGTGAAGAGTGGTCACTGGCCTCTGTTTCGCTTTGACCCACGGCGCATTACCGAGGGTGGCAACCCACTCAAACTGGACTCTGCGGCACCCAGCATCCCCTATCGCGACTTTATCCAGACCGAGACCCGCTTCAGCATGTTGTGGGGCACCCACCCGGAGGACGCCGAGCGTTTTCTCAAACAGGCACAGCAAGAGGTGCTACACCGTTATCAACACTATAAGCAACTTTCAGAGATAGACTGGACCGATGCCGAACAGAAGGCGCGCGCCCGCGCCAACCCGGCCACCACCGCCAAGGAGTCTAGCGATGCCTGATCTGACCACGACCTATCTTGGCCTGACACTCGCCAACCCCATCGTGCCCTCGTCATCACCCCTGACGCGCGACCTTGCCAGCGCCAAGCGTCTGGAGGATGCGGGTGCAGCGGCCATCGTCATGCACTCTTTGTTTGAGGAGGAGATACGCAATGAGTATGAACAGATGGAGCGGTTTGTGTTTCATCAGGTTATTGGTCACGCCGAGGCACAGTCCTTTCACCCCGAACCGGGGAATTACAAGAGTCGTCTCGATACCTATCTGGAACAGCTACAGGCCTTGAAGCAGGCACTGGGCATACCCGTGATCGCGAGCCTCAATGGCATCTCCACCGATGGCTGGGTCGAGCACGGCAAACAACTGCAACAGGCTGGGGCCGATGCCCTGGAACTAAATGTCTATTACATCCCGGTGGATGCCGATGAGACGGCAAGTGAGGTGGAACAGCGTTACATCGACTTATTGATCCAGTTGCGTCAGCATGTGCAACTCCCCATCAGCATGAAACTCTCCTCGCAGTTCTCCTCCCCCGGCAATATGGTGCGCAAGCTACAAACGGCGGGGGCAGCCGGGGTCTCACTCTTCAATCGTTTCTATCAACCCGATATTGATCTGGAGACCCTGCGTGTGCAACACCACCTGGAACTCTCCACCTCGGCAGAGGCACTCCTGCGCATACGCTGGGTGGCCTTGCTACGCGATCAGGTGACACTCACCCTCGCGGTCACCGGTGGTCTGCATACCGAGCAGGATATCCTCAAGGCCCTACTCGCCGGGGCTGACGTCACCCACCTGTGTAGCGAACTCCTGAAAAATGGGCCCGAGCGTATCCGTGCCCTGCTCTCGGCACTGAATACCTGGATGGAAGAGCGCGAATACGATTCCGTGCGGCAATTAAAGGGCAGTGTGAGTCGCGCCTGCGCCATTGACCCGGCGGCGTATGAGCATGCGAATTATCAGGCGGTACTGGATAGTTTTAGTCCGGCGGCGGGTGTGCGGAAGTAACATTATCGCCTGAGAATGGACCTGTTGGGCTAAGGATTTCCGTTCTTGTCGATTCGGGTACTTTCAAACATTTATCTTGTATGACCGAAATATCTGTTTTTTTAAGTTTGCTATCCACAACACTTCGCTCTTTGGGTTCATATAGATATCTTTTCCGCCAGGGTCTCAGAGGCAAGACTAATGATGATTGCGGCTAACAAAGTGCTGAGGAAATAATTTCATTCATATCACTGCTGTCCCGTTGGCACCCTCTCCCTCCGGGAGAGGGTTGGGGTGAGGGGATTGTGATAAGCAACTCGTTGCTTTATTACCCCCTCATCCTGGCCTTCTCCCTGAGGGAGAAGGGATGGCTTCGATTCCGGCATTACCAGTTCTCATATCAAAAGCGCCTTCGATTAGACTAACTGCTCACAGAACAAAACACTCCCTCTGTTTTGCAGTTATGTTACTGAGACAGCTGTGAATCCATATAATATTCTTTCCAGTATTACACATCGGTATATCCACTACTCAGTAAAATAACCTCGATCTCTTCGGTGATCTCTTCCTGGCGCATGCGATTGGAGAGCTGATTCAGATGTTGCAGCTTCTTGTCTATATCCTGCAAGGCCCCCTCCAGATGCTGGATGCGCTGCTGACTCTCGGCCATCAGTGCCGTAGACAATACCTCGTTCAATAAAAAGAACAGCGCCTGCTCCAGAAATTCCGCAAAGAACTGCTCTAGCGATAGATTCAGGATCGGCGCATGCGGATAGTGCAGCGTCGGTGGTGATAAATCCTGAAACGGCGGCAACAGGCCCTTTTCCAAGATCGTGCCGGATTGCACATCGTGATACAGCACCGAGAGCGACATGACTCTATTACGCGTTTGTTGTTCCAACAGGATAGCAACGACTTGATGCAGGACCGCGCCGATCTCCTCCACCACATTGGCCCCATCGATGCTGGCGAGGACCCTGGCATCACCTTCCAGGCGCGTCGCCAGCTTGTGGCCAATGATGATAAGTGAGGGTGCCGACACCGTTGCGGGAGTGGTCAGGCCATCCAGGTAACGCAAGAGCGAACTATTGTAGTCACCACAGAAACCCCGCTCGGAGCCGACTACCAGGTAAATCCTGGTTGGCAGCGCCTGTCCATGCAGCAATTCGGGGTGGAAGCTGAGCAGGTACTGGGCCATGGCATTGGTCTGCGCGACGATGGCGTGCTGAGTTGCCAATACACGCTCCAGTTTGCGCGACTCCATGTAGGCCAGGGTCTTCATGGAGTTCATGATCTCCCTGATCTCGCCCAAGGACAGGCGATGGCGCTCCAGTTCGCTACGCTGCGTCATGCTGCTTTGTCAGACCAAGACACTCACGCACGCCGGCAACCCAGACATCGCGCGGGTCTTCCAGGGTAAGTGGCTCGGATGCGACCCAGTGTTCGAGTTTTGCCAGCTGCGCGGGAATGGCCTCGGCCTCCAGCGGATCAAACATGCCATCATTGAAGGCGGTAAGCCAGGACAATTGGAACTCAATCGGCAAGGGTCGCAGGCGTTCCTGTTTGAGGATTTCACGCAACACACGTCCGCGCTTGATTGCATGCTCCATGCTTGCCTCCAGGCGTGCACCGAAGCGGGTGAAGACCTCCAGCTCCAGAAACTGGAGATAATCCAGTTTCATACGTCCCGCCTCTTTCTTGATACTCGGGTGCTGTGCCTTACCGCCAATGCGCGAGACCGAGCGAGAGATGTCGATGGCCGGACGGAAGCCGCCGGAGAAGAGCGCCTGGTCCATATAAACCTGGCCATCGGTAATCGAGATCAGGTTGGTGGGAATATAGGCAGTGATCTCACCCTGCTTGGTCTCGGCAATGGGCAGGGCAGTCATGCTGCCACCCCCGTTCGCGGCATTGAGACAGGTTGCACGTTCCAGCAACCTGGCATGCACAGAAAAGATGTCGCCGGGATAGGCCTCACGTCCAGGTGGTCGTCGCAGTAATAATGAGAGTTCACGATAGATCATCGCGTGGGTCGAGAGGTCATCGTAGATCACCAGCGTATCCTTACCCTGCTGCATCCAGTACTCGGCCAGGGTCGCACCGGCAGAGGGTGCAAGATATTGCAGGCCCGGCAGGGCGTTGGCCTCTGCCACGACCAAGGTGGTGTAATCCATGGCCTGATGCTTGCGCAAAATATCTCGGGTATTCACTACGGTGGAACGCTTCTGCCCAATCAGGACATAAATACAAATAACATCCTTGCCACGCTGGTTGAGCACGGTATCGATGGCGAGCGAACTACGCCCGAGGCCTTCGTCGCCGATGATCAATTGACGCTGCCCCTTACCAATGGGGATCAAACTGTCGATGACCTTGATCCCGGTATAGAGGGGCTCGTGTACAAAATCACGATGAACGATCGGCGGGGCGGCCCGTTCCAGCGGCCACCAATCCTCTACCCGCGGTG
>JAHEDA010000265.1 GCA_024641445.1 Gammaproteobacteria bacterium | reverse complement strand
CCCGCCACTTGGCATTATAAAGTAGCGGTAGGTTGGGCTGAGCTGGCGAAGCCCAACGTTTTTCATATCGCTGCGGGTACTGTTGGGCTTCATTTCATTCAGCCCAACCTACGGGCTACATCTTAGTGACTAGTAGCGGGTAGCTTGTTGCTAGGTAGGGCGTTGAGAGATTTTCCTAGCCACCCGCAACTTGTCGTCTCCCCATGTTAGAATCAATCTCCGTTTTCCGGCCCCGAACCATGCAGCAGCGAATTCGCGAAATCCCCTATAACTACACCTCCTATTCCGACCGGGAGATCGTCATTCGCTTCCTCGGCGGGGCGATGTGGCAGGTGCTGGATACCTTGCGGGGGGAGAGGGTTACCGGCCGCTCGGCGCGTATGTTGTTCGAGGTGTTGGGCGATATGTGGGTGGTCAATCGCAACCCCTTTATCCAGGATGACCTGCTGGACAATCCCAAGCGTCGCGCGGCGTTGGGTCATGCACTGCATCACCGGTTGGACCAGATCGTCGCCCGCGCCGAGGGCAATAGCGCCGCCCTGCAGCTGGTGGAGGCCGCGCGTGATGCGGTGCGTAAATTCGAGGCCTGGTTCCCGGCGCAGCAGGCCCTGCGCAAAAAGGTGATGCGTCGCCTTGCGCGCGTTACGCGCAAGGACAATATCAACTTCGATGGCCTGGCGCGTGTCGCGCACGTCACCGACGCCTCCGACTGGCGTGTGGAGTATCCACTCGCGGTGATCTCTCCTGACACGGAGGCAGAAGTTCAGGCCGTGGTGGCCGCGTGTCTGCACCTTGGCGTGGGCATTATCCCGCGCGGTGGCGGTACCGGTTACACCGGCGGCGCGGTACCGCTACAACCCGATTGTGTGGTGATCAACACCGAAAAGCTTGATAGCCTGGGTGATGTGGGTGTGGTGACACTCCCTACGCAGGATGGCCGCGCACTCACGGCCACGGTGATTCGCACCGGTGCAGGGGTAGTAACCAAGCGCGTCTCCGAGCGTGCCGAGCAGCACGGGCATGTGTTTGCCGTAGACCCCACCTCGCAGGATGCCTCGTGCATCGGTGGCAATATCGCCATGAATGCCGGCGGCAAGAAGGCGGTGTTGTGGGGGACCACCCTCGACAATCTCGTCTCCTGGCGCATGGTGACACCCGAGGGTAACTGGTTGGAGGTAGAGCGCCTCGATCACAACCTGGGTAAGATCCACGATCAGCCCGAGGTCACGTTCCGTGTTACGCGGTATGCCGCCGATGGCGTGAGTCCGATACAGACCCCCGAGTTGATCCGCATGCTGGGCAGCTATTTGCGCAAGCAGGGTCTGGGCAAGGACGTCACCAACAAGTTTCTCGGTGGTCTGCCCGGTATCCAGAAAGAGGGCTGTGACGGCCTCATTACCTCGGCGGTGTTTGTGCTGCACCGCATGCCGAAGTTCATTCGTACGGTGTGCCTGGAATTTTTTGGCAGTGACCTGCGCCGTGCCGTGCCCGCGATCGTCGAGACCAAGGACTATCTCGATGGGCTTGATGGTGTGCAACTCGCGGGCATGGAACACCTGGACGAGCGTTATGTGAAGGCGGTGAAGTACAGCACCAAGGCCCCGCGACACGAACTACCCAAGATGGTGTTACTGGTGGACGTCGCGGGCGATGATGAGAACCGAGTCGCCGAGGCGGCCTCGGAGGTCGTGCGCATGGCCAATCGTCGCGAGGCCGAGGGCTTTATCGCGGTGAGCCCCGAGGCGCGCCATCGCTTCTGGGCCGACCGTGCCCGCACCGCGGCGATCGCCGCGCATACCAACGCCTTTAAGATCAATGAGGACGTGGTAATTCCACTCGATCGTTTGGCTGATTACAACGACGGCATCGAGCGCATCAATATCGAACTATCGACCCGCAATAAACTCCGCATGGTCGAGGCCGTGCTCGAGTATCTCGATAGCGGCCTGCCCGAGTTGCGCAAGCCAGTGTTGGGGCAGGCCCCCGAGGGTGAGGCGGATGTCGAGAGTCGCTCGCTGCTGGAGAACAAACTGCGTGAGGCACGCGAGCACCTTAAAACCCTCCGCGACTACTGGCAGGGCCTGATGCAGCACCTGGATGATGCCGCGGTGCAGTATTCACACCTGGTAGGCGAGGAGCTGCGTGGTCGGCTACAAGACGCTGACACCATCTTCAAGCTGTTACAGCGGCGCGAGTTGCGCGTCTCCTATCGCCAGAGCGTGGAACGGCCCTTAAAGGCGATCTTTGCGGGGCAGGGGATGCAGGCCGTGCGTGATGCCCTGGATGGCATCCATACCCGCATACGTTCGAGTCGTCTGTTTGCCGCCACCCATATGCACGCGGGCGACGGCAATGTGCACACCAATATCCCGGTGAACTCTAATGACTATGCCATGCTGCATGAGGCCGATGAGGTGGTGGCGCGGGTGATGCACCTGGCCGAAGATTTGGGTGGTGTGATCTCAGGTGAGCACGGTATTGGTATTACCAAGATGGCCTTTCTCGACCAGGCTATCATCGAAGAATTCGCCAACTATAAGCACAAGGTGGACCCGCGTGGGTTGTTTAATCCAGGCAAGTTGTTGGCGGGTTCAGGACTGCAATCCGCCTATACGCCCTCGCTACGGCTGGTGGAGCAGGAGGCGCTTATTCTGGAGGCCAGTGACCTGGGTGAGTTGAACACCGCCATCAAGGATTGCCTGCGTTGTGGCAAGTGCAAGCCGGTGTGCAACACTCACATCCCGCGCGCCAACCTGCTGTACTCCCCGCGCAATAAAATTTTGGCCACGGGGTTGATCATCGAGGCCTTCCTCTACGAGGAACAGACCCGTCGCGGTATCTCGATCCAGCACTTCGAGGCGATGAACGATGTGGCCGACCACTGTACGGTATGTCACAAGTGTCTCAGCCCGTGCCCGGTCAACATCGACTTCGGTGATGTCTCCATCACCATGCGCAGCATCCTCAAGGCCAAGGGCAAGAAGCGCACGAATATTGGTACACGCCTGTCCATGGCCTATCTCAATATGACCGACCCGCGCGTGATCAAGCTCATGTATCAGGGGATGATGCGCTGGGGCTATCGCGCCCAGCGACTTGCCCATGGCCTGTTACGCGGCAGCAAGTTGTTACGCAAGCGGCACCAACCTGCTGCCACTACGGGGCGACCGGTAATGGTGGAGCAGGTGGTGAACTTCATGCGCGCGCCCCTGCCGAATTCACTCCCTGCCAAGCCTATGCGTGCCTTGTTGGGGTTAGAGGACACCAAGGTGGTACCGATCCTGCGCGACCCGCATAAGGTGAACGAGCAGTCTGATGCGGTGTTTTATTTTCCGGGTTGTGGCTCCGAGCGCCTGTTTAGCCAGATCGGCCTCGCTACCCTCGCTATGTTGTATGAGACGGGCACCGAGACGATCCTGCCTCCGGGCTATCTGTGTTGCGGCTATCCACAGACGGCCGGTGGCGACACCGCACGTGGTAGACAGATATCGGTGGACAATCAGGTCCTGTTCCATCGGGTGGCCAATACGCTCAACTATATGGATATCAAGACCGTCATCGTCTCCTGCGGCACCTGCATGGACCAGTTGCAGAAGTATCAATTCAACAAGATCTTCCCCGGTTGTCGCCTGTTGGATATCCACGAGTACCTGCTGGAGAAGGGTGTGAAGCTTGAGGGTGTGAATGGACAGAAATATCTGTATCACGACCCCTGTCACACCCCGATGAAGAGCTACAATCCGACGCAGGTGGCCTCGATCCTCATGGGCCAGACCGTGCAGCTCTCCGATCGCTGCTGTGGCGAGGCCGGTACCCTGGCGCTGTCACGCCCGGATATCTCGACCCAGATCCGATATCGCAAACGTGAGGAACTTACCCAGGGCATGGCTGAGCTTCAGGGTGATGAG
>JAHEDA010000264.1 GCA_024641445.1 Gammaproteobacteria bacterium | reverse complement strand
TGATCGATGCGGATGAGCGTCCAACTGAAGAACTGCAACAGCAAGTAATGCAGGTTGTGAAGGCAAATGATCAGTCAGTAGTCTATGCAGTACCACGCCTGTCCTGGTGCTTTGGCCGCTTCATTCGTCACAGTGGCTGGTATCCAGATTACGTGCTTCGATTGTATCCGCGCCTGAAGGCGGGCTATGACGCTGCCAAGGTGCACGAAAAGGTGATTTATCAGGAAGACATGCAGATACGTCGCCTCAAGGGGGACCTCCTGCATTACACCTACCGTGACCTCGAACACTATTTGGTAAAATCAGCCCACTATGCCGCGGCCTGGGCTGAGCAGAGAAAGGAGCGCGGCAAGCGCAGCAGTCTTGGACAGGGTATCGTGCACGGTGCCGCATGCTTTCTAAAGATGTACATCATTCGTCTTGGTTTTCTGGATGGGCGTCAGGGTTTGTTGTTGGCGCTGCTTTCTGCCCACTCGACTTTTGCAAAATATGCAGACCTGTGGGTGCGCGATCAACCAAAGTCACCGATTTAATAGGAATTTTTCATTAATACGTTGGGCGACGAGTGCCAGGTCAATGCTGGACATGTCTTCATCAGCGGCATCTTCCGGCGGCATGAAGCTCAATCGGTTTGACGGAGAATTTAGGGTCTGCCAGCGTAATGAGGTTGCCGAACGACGCCGGGGATAAAATGCAACGGTTGGACGATCCAATGCACCGGCTATGTGCAATGGTCCAGTGGAGCCACTAATAAAGAGATCGGCGAGTGCCAGATGCTGGGAAAAATCCAGTAATCCGGCCTGTGATGAAAAGATTCGATGTGGGATCTGCCCGAGGAGAGTAGATAATTGTGATGCCGCAGATACCTCCCCAGGCCCACAGCTAATCACAACAAGGTCGGCCGTACTGAGTCGGAGCATATTGAGTAAACTCGCATACTGCTCAAGACTGAGATTACGGGCCGAACCACCGCTACCGGGATGGACAAATATAAAATGTGCATTCACCGGAACCGAAAACTTGTTAGCCAGACTAGTTCTTAAATTTTGAATATGGTCATCTGAAAAATGCAACAAGGGCGCACCTGGCAAATTAGGTATGCTGATGTCTTGATCATGGAGATAACGCCGTACGAGGTCTGCGTTGTACTCATACTCCGGTTTCTCTGAACGAGAACGCCGTTGACGGAGTCGGTGATTATAAAAAAGCTGTGCAATCTTTGTAGCAGGCGCGAGGCGGTATGAGATACCTGCCAAAAATGCGGCAAGGGCAACACGGGTAGTAGAGAAGAGACATATAACCGCGTCAATGCGATGATATCGTAGGTTACGCGTCAGGTTCCAGACATCAACCCACCTGTACTTGTTGGGGGTATCTATAATAACCTCGTCGATCCAAGGGCAGGCAGCCGCCATCGGTGCGGTATATGCAGGTACCAGGGCCATGATGTGCGCATCGGGCAGTGCCAGTTTCAACAAGGCAAAGCTGGGATAGGCCAGCATGAAGTCGCCAAGCTTATCATTTCGAATTAGCAATATTCTCTTAGTGTGCGCCATACTATGTTGTGTTGATTTCGTTTGGCTATTATACAAAGATATTCTTGCTCTGGAATGATTTTATAGTGCAATATCTTAATTCTGACGCAGACTAAATTTTGAGAAAATAATGTCATCCACACGCCTCTATAAAAAATTGCACAACAAGGGCTACATACCCAAAAAGGTGGCTGAAGTTGGTGTATATCTCCCTCAGACATCAAATATTCTGGATTGGGTGAATGATGGGATTGAATCGATTTTAGTCGAGCCCGATCCGGTAACTGTGGACGCTATAAAAAAATATTTCCCAAATAGCTCAAATATCACTCTGCATCCTTGTGCGGTTGCTGATGAACGAGGAACACTCGAACTCATTCGAGCAGGGGCCTCAACGTACGCAAGTAACCTGCCACACTCACCGGCGATCGTCAATGATGGTAATGTACGAGAAAATTCCGAGAGCTTTTCAGTTAAAGTAGTGCTCTTTTCGGATGTTGATCCGGGCGATCTCAATATTCTGAGCATTGATATTGAAGGGGGGGAATGGTTTGTATTGAAACATATGAAGAGTCGTCCTGATCTAATTTCAATAGAGACTCATGCGGGTGCATATATCAATCCATATATAAATAAGATAGCCGACTGGATGAAAGCGAATGACTATTTATTGTGGTACAAGGATGGTAGTGACTCTGTATATATAAAATGCAACCTCTTTAAGATTACCATTCTTGATGCCATCGAATTGAAACGACGAAATATCAGTTTGTATATTGAGAAAAAAAGAAAAGAGCTGAAGAAGTCAATTCGGAAGTTGATTTCTTGAATTTTATGTGCGCACATTTAGGTGTTCTGGGTGGATACAGATTATTAATCTTTATAACATTATTTTGACGTTGAGATTTCTGGTTAATTTATTTATTTTGGCGCCCAGATATGGTTTTATAGAGATGATTTAGCCGGAATTAGAGTATGATTCCTGAGTGGTTATGCTTGATTTTGGTGTATTTAGAAATGCAAGGTGTTTTGTTATTTGAAAGGATTATTTGGTATTAGTGTCTTATATTTACGGTCTGAGAGACAGTTATGAGAGATTCTGAAAAATGGGCGGTCGCTTTTATTGGATTAGTTTTTTCTATTTTTTTTATACAAACGATTCAAATGGGTGTGTTACGCGAGAACGGCAACGATCTTAACGTTTTTATGCGCGCCGCCGACATATTTTTCAAAGGAGGAGATCCGTATCTTAGTTCTAACTACTTAACAGAAGGAATGGTCTATTATTACCCATTATTCTGTACATTTATTTTTGAACTACTGAACTTTATACCAACTTGGGCGGCACATTCTGTATGGTATCTAATTAATGTTGCTCTGTTAGTGCTATCTGTCCTGATCGTACGAACATACATTGAAGATAAAAATATTGATATAGTTGTCTTCGCTCTAACTCTTTTAATATTACTTGACCCCCTTCAGAGCAATTTTCTCAATGGCCAAATAAATATAATGATTTTGGCCTGTTCCCTATTATTTATGGCATCCATTACAAGAAATAGGACTGTTTTGGCGGCATTATTTTTAGCAATTGGAGTGTCACTGAAGCTTTCGCCAGCGCTTTTTATGGTATATCTCGTGGTAGAGAAAAAATGGCGTATTGTCCTCCTCTCTGCTGCCTTCATTCTGGTGCTCAATCTATTCTTACCTTTTCTAGTTGCAGGGAGTAAATCCTTTGTTTATCTGGCGCGCTATCCTCAGTTAATAATGCATAAGATAAACGGTTCAGAATCCAGTTACCATTTAATTTATATGGTTATAGTTTTGCTGTGCTTTGCTGCTACAGTTCACCTCCATTATTTTTCTGCACGAGAAAGATCCAGCTCACCTATCGTACTTTATGCTTATTTTATTGTGTCGGTAATGGCAGGCGGCATGGCTCTTCAGAAACATTATCTTGTGTGGCTCATGCCACCAATACTTTTGGCAGTCACAGAATTTCGTTGGAAAACGTGGCATGAAATGAAACGAAATCTACATTTTATTTCTGTAATTATTTTGATTTGTGTTTCGCTTTTCATTCACGTGACTGATCAAGGGAACCCGGTCTTTCTTGCTGAAATGGTTATTGGATTTTTTATTGCGTATTCCCTAGTCTCTTTGGATGTTTCTCGGTACAGAAGCCTGCAATAAATAATTGCGTCTATTTCTACAAATTTCTAAATAGAAATTAAGTATTTTTTGGGGCGAATTGGCGTCAGGAGACGGAAAATTGGAAAATACTATGATACAAATCATCATATCTTGTATTTCGAGCCTAAAACACTCACCAAGTTACTCGAGAAATATGGATTCACTATTCTTTATCAGCGGAGTG
>JAHEDA010000263.1 GCA_024641445.1 Gammaproteobacteria bacterium | reverse complement strand
CCAAATGTCATGACACTCATGACAATTACTGCCATGAGTGTCAGTTTGGCAGGTCTGTCAGCCCCCTGCAAGGCAGGGGGCGCACCGACCTATTTCAACTTCACGACCCCGAGGGCCTTGAGGATGTATTTCTCGTAGACCGGCTCGGAACTGCCCTTCTTCATCTTGCGGATAAAGTACTTCTCGAAGGCAACCTTGGCCAGATGTACCCACTTGCCCTTCTTCATCCAGGCGGTATTGCGGGGTGGGATCTGTGGCATGGCCACAAAGGCCGCGCCGGTGTCACCCATGTCGGCCAGACAGATGGCATTCCAGGTGGGTTTGTGCTCGGGGGCGTAGCCCATGATGTCGTGTTTAATGTTGAACTTCACCGCCTCCACCATGGACTCGATCATATAACCGGTCTTGGGTGCGCCGGTGGGGACCGGGGTGGCCTCGACCGGCGGGATGGCGATGCAGACCCCGAGCGAATAGATGTTGTGCCAGGTGGGATTGCGCTGATACTCATCCACCTTCACGAAGCCACGCGGATTCACCAATTTCTCACCCACCTTGGCCACGGCATCGACACCCTTGAAGGCAGGCAGGATCATAGAGAACTTATGCGGCAGCTCGTGTTGCTTGACCACCTCACCCTTGTCATTGACCTCATCGACAAAGATCTTGCCCGCCTCGGCCTTGGTGATCTTGGCATTGGTGATCCACTTGATGTCGTGCATACGCATCTCGGACTCCAGTAAACCCTTGGAATCGCCTACCCCGCCGAGGCCAAGGTGACCAATAAAGGGCTCGGCGGTAACGAAGGTAATCGGCACCTTGTTACGGATCTTACGCCGACGCAGGTCGGTATCCATAATGAAGGCGAACTCATAGGCCGGGCCGAAACACGAGGCAAACGGTGCTGCACCAACGACGATGGGACCTGGGTCTTGTACAAACTGTTGCCAGCTCCCATAGGCCGCCTCGGCGTGGTCGAGTGTACAAATCGAGTGCGTGTGCCCCTGCGGGCCTAGGCCACTCACCTCTTCAAAGGCCAGCTTGGGACCGGTGGCAATGACCAGATAGTCATAGCTGACGACGGTGCCGTCCATGAGGATGACCTGGTTGTCATCGGGTTTGATCTCGGCGGCACCCTGGGCGATAAATTTGATCTTCTTGCGTGCCAGGTGCGGCCCCAGTGGGAAGGACACATCCTTGCGTGAACGCCAACCCACGGCGACCCAGGGATTGGAGGGGACGAAGTGGAAGGTATCGGTGTTGGAGATCACTGTGACCTCGTGCTTGCTGCCTAACACCTCCTTGATCTCGTAGGCAGCGGGTAGACCACCTGTGCTGGCCCCAATAATGACTACATGTGCCATGACATGACTCCTCGGTTGTTGGAATGGAAGATTTTTTCCGAAACGGTAGGGGTGAGAGAGCAGGAACTGTGCCACCCACAATACCTGACTATTTCAACGGGAGAAGGCTGGCCCAGGCGAGACGAACTGTATTGGAAGTCGTGTCCTTGAAGACAGCTTGGAAATAGCCTGAGAAATTCATATCCCGGCACTATCACACAGAGGTAACGATAGTCACGCCGCGTGAATCACCTGGTTGTGATGGATGAGATCAACCGTTCCAGATTCAACAACCATCGACTGTCGCTGTAGTGTGCGAAAAGATAGGCCACCAGTGCGCCACCACTGTCCGCCAACATATCCAGCCACTCGGGTGAACGAGTTGGGGTCAGTCCTTGTAACAGTTCCAGTAAACCACCCATCAGCACGAAACCGATCAGCCAGGCCATGCGCGAGCGAGATACCAGATAGAGCTGTGCAAACCAACTCATCAGCAGTGCATACGAGGCAAAGTGTTCCAACTTGTCGATGTGATTAATATGGAACTGTGGCAACTCATCACCAGGGATGAGGGAAAAATACCAGACCATGACGATCCCAAGCCAGCCTAATAACCGCCACACACTATGGAAGCGTAGTGAGTGTTTAATGACTAAAGACATATTGTCAGACGACATGAGTATGACGCGTGATGGCCTTGCTCAAATCGAGTTCGTTCATAGACGATGTCGTTGATCCAGTAAGGCGAATCCTGCGGGGATGGCCACCTCACCCTTGGTGAAGGCAATGACCTTAAACAGCTCACCCATCTCTTGCGGCATTGTCAGGCGTTTGATCTGGTTGGCAAGGTCTAGTTGGTCTGCCACATTCTCAGCAGCGGGTATCTGGGCCAACCCATTGGCGAGTAAAAACGCCGCCTGATTGGTATACCCGGCAAACTCAAGACCCGCAGCGGTTGCGGCCTCGGCCATCGCCGTAAAATCGACATGGGTGGTAATATCCTGCAGACCCGGTAGATAAAACGGGTCTTCGTGCGCGTAGTGACGGTAGTGACACATGAGGGTACCACGACTGCGCTGTGGGTGATAAAACTCACACTGCGGAAAGCCATAGTCAATAAGAAGGATCGCCCCCTGCTCCAGGCTAGCGGCAATACTCCGCAACCAATCCTCAGCAAGCAGATTGATCTCAGAGGTATATCCCTCAGTAAGCGTGCGTCCACAGGTTTGCTGAATCGATTCAACACGCTCCTTCAGGCGTGGATCGCTGAGTGGGCCCGGCTGAAAGTCAAATCCCTCTCCGCTCTCACCGACATACATCTCTTGCGCCTGCGAGTGCTGTATCGTGAAGACGTGTACCGGCATCGCATCGAGTACCTCATTACCCAGTACCACACCGGTAAAGTGCACCGGCAACGACTCCAGCCAGGTAACTCGCGACAATAACTGCGGTACCTTTTGTTTGATTGTCTCGCCTTGGCGTGCACGCAGCTCGGCACTCAACTCCAGGATAAAATATCGTTCGGGTGCAGCTTCCAACTCATACAGAGTAGACAAAATATCTGCGGCCATTACCCCGCTCCCGGCCCCGACTTCCAGCAGGTTTTTTTGTGGCAGCCCCTCCAGTATGGGCAAGACTGCGCGCGCAATGCACGCCGAAAACAGGGGCGACAACTCTGGCGCGGTGACAAAGTCACCTGCCTTGCCAAACTTGCGACTACCGGCAACGTAGTAACCCAGCCCCGGCGCGTAGAGTACCTGCTGCATATACTCAGCAAAGCTGATGCAGCCATCGACCTGGATAAGGGAATGCAAGTGTGTACGCAATTGCTCACTATGGGCCAACGCGTCGGCAGAGGGTGTCGGCAACCTGGTGGTAGTGGGCGCGGGCATAGTGAGGCTTGATCTGCGTGGTTGTGGCTGTTGCTGCGGGTTTTGGGTTACAGTGTGGCTGCTTTCAGTGGCAGAAGAGAATATCACAATGCTCCAGGACAAGGTTGCCCTGATCACCGGTGCGGCTCACCGCATCGGCGCAGAGACTGCACGCACCCTCCATGCAGAAGGCATGCGCCTGGTGCTGCACTATCGCAGCTCGCGCGAGGCCGCACAGAAGTTACAACAGGAGCTCAACACACAGCGCAGTGATTCCGTCATCCTTGTTCAAGCCGATTTGCACGTCGTACAGGGACTCCCAAAACTCATCGAGCAAACGGTCAACACCTGGGGTCGCATGGATGTGCTCGTCAACAACGCCTCCAGTTTTTACCCTACACCCGTTGGCAGCGTAACCGAGGAGCAATGGACAGAGCTATTTGGCAGTAATCTGAAGGCACCCTTCTTTTTATCGCAGGCCGCGGCACCGCATCTGCGTAAACATGCTGGCTGCATCATCAATATCGTCGATATCCACGCCGACCGCCCGCTGAAGAATTATCCCGTCTACAGCATGGCCAAGGCCGGGCTTGTCATGATGACCAAGGCCCTCGCGGGTGAGTTGGGACCAGATGTGCGCGTCAATGCCGTCGCTCCGGGGGCGATTTTATGGCCCGAGGATATCGACGAGGTCACCAAGCAACGCATCGTCTCCCGCACCTTCCTTAAACGACGGGGTGCCCCCCACGATATCGCCAAGGCGATCGTCTATCTGATCA
>JAHEDA010000034.1 GCA_024641445.1 Gammaproteobacteria bacterium | reverse complement strand
GTATCCGAATTACCCTGGTGACCCCCCCTTTTGAGACCGAGGGGGTAGTGGTGTGGTGTCGCCATCGCTTCGGCAAATATCTGGTGGGGCTGAAATTCACTCAGGCGGGGGATATCTACCAGGCCCGCATGGTGGAGCAGATTTGTCATATCGAGCACTATCGCAAACAAGTCCTGCACAATGAAGGACGCAAGCTCTCAAGCCAGGAGGCGGCGCGGGAGTGGATTGCCCAATATGCCGCTGGATTCCCCCATCCTGAGCAAAAAGCACCCTGAATGGGGCGGTGTGAGTGGTCACGGTGGCGTAGATTTGGTTAAGATGGGCCGCTTTATTTAGCGAAGTATCTACAAATTGGAGTGTGGCATGGCGGGAACGGTAGACGAGATTAGCATCAACTACAGTGAAGACGGCGTTCAATTGGTCAAGGAGCTCGATAAGGTGGTGCTCACCAAGGGCGCCTGGGCGACCATGATGTTCAAGTATCAGGACTGGGATAAGGCCAAGCAGGAATTCGGTCCGACCAAATACACGATTCGTCGTTATCAGAAGAAAGACGGCGACTATCGACCCAAGTCCAAGTTCAACATCTCCAGTGCAGACCAGGCGCAAAAGGTTATAGAGGCCCTGCAGGCCTGGTTGGCGGAAGACACAAAATAATTACTACGCTTTACTGCAACGGGGTCAGGGGATGACATATCAATCAGCAAACCAGCGTCGGAATACGGATCAAAAGCCAAAGGGGCCGCGCTGGTTAAAAGAGATGAACCGCGACTGGTTGCAGGCCAGTTGGGAGGAGCAGCGACTCCAGTTTATTCTGCGTTACATTGTGGTAACACTCTGCCTCGTCTACTTTAACTTTTTCTTTCACTACGCCTCACCCTGGTTAAAACTCACAACGCTCAATCTCTTGTTTTGTGTGTACTATCTGTGGAACTCTCTGATGGTGTGGCACGCCTATCATGTGCCACGACACGCCCTGCGGTTTCGCCTCACCATGTGGGTCGATCTGGTCTTTGTCTCCATCGCCGTCCTTTCAGACCCGTTTGTAGTGCCACTGACACTCCTTATCTATGTGATGATCGTGCTGGGTAACGGTATGCGCTATGGTTTGCGTAGTTTTGCCGAGGCGCTGATTGGCAGCTTTATCAGTGGCATGGTTGCCTTGACCCTGCGCTACAACACCTCATTTACCGACGTGAGTGGTGGTGTGATATTCCTGAATATCTTTGGTGGCATCACGGCGGTCTACGCCTATTTTCTGATGCGTCGCCTGGAGGTGTCGCGTCTCCATCTGGAGCAAACCAGTCGATTGGACCCCCTGACCGGTCTCTTGAATCGAGCAGCACTTTTTAGTGATGCCCGACAAATTCTCGAACGTGTCGATGAAGGTTATGCCGGTATTGCGCTGTTGTTCGTCGATATGGACCGATTCAAGTTGGTGAATGACAATCATGGTCATGCGGCAGGGGATCAGGTCCTCACCGTGCTGGCAGACATTCTGCGTAAGGTGACCCGGCGCGGCGACCTCGCTGCGCGCTATGGCGGGGATGAATTTATCGTAGTCTTGCGTGAGGCGGTACAGGAACACGCCGAGCGGGTGAAGGTGCGGATACAAGAGGTCTTTGATGAGTGGGTGGCAAAGCGCCACTACGATGTATCACTCAGTATTGGGATTGCCCTTTCGCCTGAGCAGGGCACGACGCTGGAGAGCTTGTTACATCATGCCGATCAGCATTTGTACCGGCAAAAGCAAGGTCTTGCTGAATAGACCGATTGCTAGCTTGAGATGTAGCGGATATGCGCATCCGTTACCCCCCGCGAGTGCAGATAGTTAAGAGTATGTTGCACAACATTTTTTGAACCCGCCAGATAGATATCGCACTCACCCAGCCGAAGGTCGGCGAGGGCGTCACTGAGAAAATCATCCATTTGTGTCTGTGTCGTACCCAGAGAGAAGTCGAGCCTGGTGTCGATGGGATGATAATGAAACTCGTCCATGGCGTCGGTCCAGGCGCGGCAGAGATTATTCAGGTAACGTCCCGACTCATCAGCGGTGATCCAGAACAGGTGCAGGGATTCAGCACCATCGAGGGTCATGGCGTGCTCCACCAGACTCTTGATGGGGGCAAACATGTCGTCAAAGGCAATGAAAATCGCAGTTCGTATTGAATCGGCTCGCAGTATGAAGTCCCCCTCTGGCCCTTCAATCTCGGCAATATCGCCCTTACGGGAATCGTGGAAGATATACTTTGCAAAGGCATCATTTTCGTCGCTGCGAATATGGAATTGCAGATTCATGTCGTCACACGGGCAACTGGCAATGGTGAGTTGACGTTGTGGGAGGTCGCGTATCCGGATTTTCACAGACTGTCCGGCGAGAAACCGCAGGCGTTGAGTACGGGGTGTCTTGACGTTGAGAATCGCGACATCGGGATTGGCATACTCTACTTTGCGCACCCAGGCCTCAATACTCTGCTGGGGTATCTCATTTTCACTCCCCGCCTCGTGGGTCTCGATCTCGATGTCGGTAAGCGCTGTGTTGGAACACATGAGAAAGAAGTTCTGGTATTTGTCGGCCTCGGTCAGAACAAAATCGTGTTGACGAATTTTTTTGATCTCACCAGACAGCAGACGCGCCTTACACTTGCCACAGTTGCCGTTACTGCAACCGTAACTTAGTGCCAGTCCGGCACTGAGGCCCGACTCAAGAATGGAATCAGCACCTTGGGTAAAGAACTCATGTCCACTGGTTCGGTTGCGGACCTGAGCGGCCAGGACGCGGAGAAAGTTATCGCGGGTAAGGAGTTTGTCGGTCACGGGTTGTTCTCGCTTCATTTTGGCGTATTCACCGTCCAGCCACTGTCGCAGTGCAGCGGCGAAGGTCTGCTCAGGCCCACCGAGCTGTTGGCTATGGGCGAGACGTGACTTGAGTTTCTCGATGAGGATATTAAAGTCACTCACCTGTAGTTTGGCAAATGCCAATTCATCACTCAGTTTAGTCAGGCGTAGCGCCAGGGTTTGTGTATCGGGTGTGTAGTGTGGGCGGTTGCGTGCCATATAGGCTGATCGCTCGATAATCCTTTCAACCTTTTCCAACATGCTGTTGTCTTCCACAGAGGCGTGTGGATAGAGGCGGGTCAGATCATCCAGACGGACCATCCCCTCGAAGCTCGATAACTCGCCATCAAGTATCTTTTTTTGTATGGCTCCACGCGTGATGCCAACGAGGCGTGCGGCACGAGAGACTGTAAGTAGACGGGCCATGTGTAAGTGGATTGTCTGGGTTGAATCGATGCTAGCACTCAGTGTAGTCGATGCGATCACCGCTGTCTGTAATGCAATAGCGTGGTCCATAGTAGTGATGTCCACGCTGCAAATTTTTATATTGGCGGAGCATGATTATGGTCTTTCGGATATCGGCCTCACGCAGGGTGGGTAATGCCAGAAGGATATGCGCGGAGCCGCTTTCATCCGAGATGCTGGTGATATGGATACACTGCCGCGCCGTGTCGTTCTGTGAGTGCGGTGTCACGGGGTGTTTGCGCAGATAGTGAGCAAGGGTTTCGAGTGTCACCACCCAACTGATTGTACGTCCCTCAAACTGGCCATGAAATTGAAAGCGCACATGGTTGGCGGAAATCGGTTCCAGTATGGTGTAATCTTTATTCTGGATGGAGTGGGTAATAGACATGGGGCTGGCCTGGCACGGATACGACCTATAACAGCATAACAACAGATACCTTACTATATGAAACGAAGAACCGTAATAAAGGCCATGGCGGGTTTTTGTAGCCTGCCTGTCAATGCTTCAGCGCTGGATTTGGGGGGTGTGTTTGGCTGGTTCAGACCGGCTAACCCTGAGCAAAGAGATATTCATATTAAGGATGGCCTGCACAAGACCAAGGATTTCGATCGGCGCTTTGATGACGATGTGACACTCTCACAAGCGGAGCAACCCGTATTGACCACCGCGCTGGCACGTTTGGAGCGATTACAGCACCTGCTTGGATATGCCAATTTTAATTTGGTAGATTTTGACACTGCCCTGAGTTTCGCCCGAAACTACGCCTCGGTGGGCGCTTTTTCCCACGCTGAACTGGAGTTCATCGAGAATATATTTAGCGCGGATGCCAAGCGCTATGGTTTCTTTGGGGAGAAGGTCTTGCTCAATCTGACCGCCCGGATTCAGGAACGCGATACCTTGAAGATCTCTGGCACAGGACACTTTCTGTTTCGAGGCGAAGCGATTCGTCAATACCAGCGCGTAAGCCGCGACATCGGTAACAGCATTGTTTTGACCTCGGGGATCCGTGGTGTAGTCAAGCAACTCCAGCTGTTTCTGGCCAAGACCGCCGCGAGTGATGGCAATCTGTCACAGGCCTCGCGTTCATTGGCGCCACCAGGGCATTCATTTCACGGTGTTGGCGATTTTGATGTGGGCAAGGTCGGTTTTGGTGCGGATAATTTTACTGCACGCTTTGCCGAGACGGTGGAATACAAGCGTTTATTTGACCTGGGCTATATCCGTATTCGCTACCCCGAGGACAATCCCTTTGGCGTGCGCTATGAACCCTGGCATATCAAGGTGGTGTGATGGCATGATTAACCTGATCAAAATCGTTTCCCTGTACGCATTACTTGGTTTTGCCTCCGTTGTCTGGGCAGAGCCCGAGCTGGCCTTTACCTTACACAAGCATGAGTCGGGGGTGCCAGGACCCACGCTCCTGGTCATCGGTGGAATTCAGGGTGATGAACCGGGTGGGTTTACCGCCGCCTCTCTCTTGGTTACGGACTACAAGATCACTTCAGGGAGTGTCTGGGTCGTCCCCAATCTTAATTTCCTCAGCATCATCAAGCGCTCACGCGGTGTCTATGGTGACATGAATCGGAAGTTTCTACGCCTGCGTGATAATGACCCCGAGTATTCTGCGATCGAGAAGATTAAATCCATCATTCTCGATAAGAAGGTTGACCTGATCCTGAATCTGCATGATGGGAGTGGGTTTTTCCGACCAGTGCATCACGATGCCCTGCACAGTCCACTACGTTGGGGCCAGAGCGTCATTATCGATCAGCGCTCTATCGAGGCAAGCAAGTTCGGCGAGCTGGAGGCGATCGCACAGGATGTCTCCCACAAGGTCAACGCCAGTCTGGAAAATCTCGACAGCCATTACTACGTCAGAAATACTCGTACCCGCGAGGGTGATGTCGAGATGGAGAAGACCCTTACTTACTATGCGATCCGACACAATAAACCAGCCTTTGGGGTAGAGGCGAGCAAGAGCTTTCTTACGCATCAACGCAGCTTCAATCACCTTCATGTGGTGGAAGAGTTCATGCGGTCGATGGGTATCGGGTTTGAGCGTCAGTTTCCCTTGACCCTGCCCGAGACCCGCCAGCGAATTGATGCGAATATTCAACTCTCGTTGTACGACCGACGCCTGTTTTTTGATATGACGGATGTGAGGCCTCGACTGAGTTACATCCCGATGCAGAAGGGTGCCCCGCTGCACTTCCTGGGGAGTAATCCACTGATGGCCGTGATCAATGAAAAAAATAGTTACCAGGTGCGGTATGGCAATCGCCAGATCACCTACCTGACGCCGCAATATTTTGAGTATGACCAGAGCCTGCAAGTATTACCGATGATGATAGATGGTCGGGAGCATCAGGTTGAGATTGGCTCCCTGGTTGATGTCGATGATGTATTTTCGGTATTGCCGCCTGCAGGGTACCGCGTCAACGTGATTGGTTATTATCGTCGTGGCATCGACAATGAGGCCGCCACACCGATCCGGCTGGGGGACATGCTGCCACGTTTCTCGGTCGACAATAAGGCCCGCGCCTTTCGGGTTGAACTCTATCGCAATGCACAGTTTTGCGGGATGGTGTTAGTGCGTTTTCGGCAGGGGGCCCTGGCCCATGGTGGTGGGCATATCGATGGCGAGGGTTGAGCGGCCACTCAGTCGTAGCGTGATGTATAAGCTGTGATATGATGTTTTGACTCTTCTGTGGGAATGTATGAATGACGACCTATATCACGCCCGCCTACATGCGGGACTTCCGTTGTCTTGGCGGGGACTGTGAGGACACCTGTTGTCAGCACTGGGATATCTGGTTCGACAAAAAACATTATTTCCTGCTTGAGAAAAATCTGAAGCAAGATGTACAGGACCTCGCCCAGCTTCAGCGCGTGGTCGAGATCAATCAGGCTGACGATGCCACGGATCGAGATTATGCCCACCTCAAGCTAGAGCCCGATGGCCACTGTCCCTTCTTACAGGGAGATGGCTACTGCCATATTCATGCCCGCTATGGTGAGTCCCCGCTCAGTAATGTCTGTGCCTTCTTTCCCCGCGTACTGTCCCGGCGTGATGATGTTATCGAACTCAGTGGTGCGCTCTCTTGTCCGGAGCTGGTTCGGCAATGCCTCTTCAGTGCACGTGGTAATGAACTTGTGGAATTTGAACCCTCACTCCTGCCACGGCCCGATGATTACCCCATTACACGCCAACTCGATAGCGAGAATGAGGGCGACTATCATCTGCACTTCGATCTGGTGCGGCAATCGCTACTCGACCTCGCCGGGATGGAGGGATTTCGATTCGAATCACGGATGTATTTCCTGACCCACTTTGCCAACGCCATTTCAGTCTACTATCGAGATACCAGCAGTGGCCAGGACGTACGTCCCTTGCAGGATGAGGTGCGGCGTAGTCGGTTTGTGAAACAGTTGCAGCAATTGAATGAATATGTGGAGACATATCAGTCGGCTAATCCCGTGGCATTGGTCGTCATCCAGGCCATTCTCCAGCTTCGTGTCCAGCAATTCCCGCAAGAGGCGCTGAGTTGTCTCATCACGGATGTATTGACAGATTTTGCCCAAACTGCATCGAAACAGGGTTCTGGCACTGAGCCGCTAGAGGCGGAGGCGTTATCGAGCGCCTTTCAGCAACGTCGACAGGTGATCGACTCTTGTTTTGGAATGGAGCTGGATATCCTGCTCGGTAAATATCTGAGTAATTGTCTCTACCGGGAGTGGTTTGTGACCATGCCCGATGTCTTCACCTACATCCACATGCTCAATATTCGTCTGGCCTTATTGCGATTCTTGCTCTACAGCGATAGGGAGTTATTGGCCCTGGCCGGTATGGATGATGCGAAGGAGCGGGAGAAGAAGTTCGAGGCACGGGTGGTGTACATCGTGTATAACTTTGCTCGTGCGGTTGACCACAATATGGCCTTTCTAAAGGTAATCTACCAGGCCATGCAGGAGCAGCAGATGATGCACGTGGAATATGCCTTGCCATTTATCAAACTCTAACGCTGGCTTAGTCTGCAAGTTCAACGAATATCTTATTTCCATCTATTACCAGCGTATGCGTACGCAGAGCCAGGGTCGCGGGCTCTTCTAGGGGGAGACCATTGCTGAGGTCAAAACGACTTCCATGCAGTGGGCACTCTACACAACGCCCCTTTAGGGCACCATTCGACAGGATGGCGTCTTCGTGGGTGCAGAGGTCATCCACTGCATAGAAGGAACCCTCGACGTTGGCGAGGAGGATGGCGTGAGTCCCGAGTTTGATTCGGCGCATCTCGCCTGGCTTCACGTCGTGGGTGTGGCAGAGAAACTGTGCGCTTGGCATGTGTTTTCCTGTAGTGTAAATCAAGTGTTTGACCCTGTAGGACAAGGGTGATTCATTGTGTTCGGGTCGCATACCTTATAGACTGTTCCTTCGTTAAGCAACCCACGCCTACTGTCGAGAGTTCAGTATGTCTCAGTCCCAACAACCGACCCATGACGATCGCATTGCCCTGACCCGCGCGATTATGAACATCGTCGACGCGTGGGGTATCCCGGGTCCTGCCTTATTGGAAGTTCTGGCCCTTCCTGCGGGAACGCCGGTACGGGCACTGCGCCGTTATCGCGAGAACACACCTTTCCCGGATGAGCTGGCGGTGATGGAACGCATCGAACACATCATTGGTATTGCCGATGCCTTGCGCACCTCCTATCCGCATAACCCCGCAATGGGGGCGCTCTGGATGCGGCAGGATAACCAGCGTTTTGAACAGCGCGCGCCACTCGATCTTATTATTGAAGATGGCCTGCCCGGGTTGATCGCGGTGCGTATGCATCTTGATTGTTCCTATGATTGGTACCTGGATAAGGGTGTTAACTGAATACTCGTTTATCGTGGTTTGCGCTCGACGCGCCGACGCCCCTCGTACTTCACCACGCACTTCACGATTTCTTCAAACGGTAATTGATCCAGGTTGCCATAGCGACTGATCCCTTCACTGATGAGGGCCTGGATATCGTGTACGAGGTCGGACTCGGTCTGTTCAGGGTGGAGGGCGGTCTGTAGGCCAAGCAGGCTGCCCATCTGGACCTTTATCTCCTTCGCGTGTGGCAATGGGCCTTCGACCTTGGGCATGCCCAGTGCAAAGCTGCCCTTCTGCCGTAAGATTTCCAGCAAAGTAATACAGCGTTTCTGTGCCAGGTCGAGGGTACAGGCGACACCCTCACGATCCGCCAGATTGAAACGCCTACCGTGGGCGCAGGTAGCGGTGCGGGCATTGATACTCTTTTCAAAGTGGCAGCGCAGTGCGTTCATGCGCTGATAGGTATCGCGGTACTGATCCTCTTCCATTGGTATTATTTTTCCCACTCACGCAGGATTGGTGCCTCGCGCTGTTCTTGCAGACGCTCTTCGGCCTCCAGCGGGTTATTCGCAAAGATGACCTTGATAATGGCGCTATCAGCTGCAGCCTGCTCGGCACGCATCTGCTTGGCGTGTTGCTGGGCCTCCTTGAAGCTATCGAACTCGGCAAGCTTGTCCATGTTCTTGATCAGGGCGGTCGGCCCCTGGTTGATGCGGAAGATGTAATACGGCATAGGTGTTCCCCGGGTCGTCCTGGCAAGAGGGGACATTATATATCAGCTCATGCCCGGAGACAGCGCTGGGCAGGCTGCATGTGATGCCAGGATAGCTTAGAATTTCGCTCACAAATTCATTTGCACAGCGTAGATTATGCCAAAGACCCTGCTTGCCATCGTTGAATTGGGTGGCTATCCCGATTTCACTATACTTTATCAGTCGCTTGGATATGAGGTAACGATGGAGACCTCCGTGCGCAAGGCCATGCGTTATATCAAGCAGAGGGTGCCCGATGTGGTGGTGGCCGAATTCAACTTTCAGTCAGATTTTCGTGATCGCACCAGCAGTCTGGAGTCTCTACTGGCCACGCTACAGGGACGGGGTGAGTGTAAGGTGATCATCTTTTATGAACAGGAATTTACCGATGTCTTCCAGCGGTTACTGCAACAGTATCCCGTGTATGCCAGCCTGACCTTTCCTGTTGACACCACATTGCTTCGCACTACCATAGAGCAAATTGGCGGTTAGAGATTTCTTTGCAGTGTCACAAAAACGGCGTACACTCCCCGGCATAAGAATAATAAATGGGGGATAACGGCGGCATGAGTGACAGGACGACCGTTGAAAAACTGGTTCAACAGACCCGGGCCCTGTTATCTTTCCCACCCGTCTGCCTTCGCATTCTCGAACTAACCTCAGATGAAACCGGTGGCATGCGAGAGATCGCCGAGGTCCTGCAACAAGACCCGGCGCTGACCCTCAAGATCCTGCGTATCGCCAACAGTTCCTGGTATTCGATTCCATCCCCCGTGACGAGTGTCATGCAGGCGGTGAGTATGATTGGGACACGCCGGGTTCGAGACCTGGTGCTGGCCTCCAGCGTGGTCAAGGTATGTAGTAGTCTGCAAAACGACCTGGTTAGTCTGGACAATTTCTGGCAACACTGTATTTACACGGCATTGGCCGCGCGCCTGTTGCAACGGCAGCGTAAAAACCAGAATGATGAGACCCTCTTTGCGGCGGGGCTCCTGCACGATATCGGGCAGTTGGTGATGTTTAATCAATTACCTGAAGGCTCGCGTGATGCCCTGATTATGTCCCTGGAAAACCCCGAGACACCGGAAATATTTCAGGCTGAACAGGCCATTTTCGGTTTTGACCATGCCGAGGTGGGCGCGGCCCTGATGTCGGCGTGGGGGTTACCTCAGGTATTTATTGATACGGCGCGCTATCACCATGAGCCGGAACTTGCACAAGAAAATCTGCACGAGGTCTCACTGATCCATATTGCCAATTCGCTTGCCTATTTTGCTGAGCTTGAGGTTCTCGACCTCGACAATGCGCCGAGCATCAGCCCCTTCGCCTGGCGCACGACCCAACTACACATCGCCATCGCGGAACCGACGGTCACCGTCATGCAGCAAGATTTGCGTGAGATACAGTCGTGGTTATTTGCCGAGAAGTCGGCGGCCTAGCCGTCGCGATATCCTTCGCTGTAGCGCGGGCACGGGTGCACCTTCCGTTTCTTTAGAAAGAGTCCGCGCGTTATTTCAGGTAGTTACTCAGTTCTTCCTCCGCCTCTCTGGCGATCTCACACACATCATCAACCTCATCGGTCAGGCGTCGGCGAATCGCGGCGAGGGCATCGGGGTGGTGGGTCAATGACAAGTAGTAGGTTGCATCACCCCGTAGTGAGGGGAGGCTGTTCTCGCTTAGGTGATTCAGCAGGGGTATCTGCGAGACCAGTACGGGCGTACCAGTAAATTCTTCCAGCAAGGCACCGATACCAATCCTGACCTGGATGGGTAGCTCATCATCGGTTAATAATTTCAGTAGAGTGGGCAGGTGCTCAGGCCGCTCGTGTAACAGAACTGAGACGGCATCGAGTTGCCCTTCCGCGAGTTGTTGCTGGATGTAGTCGGCAAGATTGCCGCCATCGAGTTGTTGTGACAGGAGGTGCTCTACCTCCAATCTTGTCTTTACCCCGGTGAACTGCACCGCCCCAATCTGGGTCCAGGGTACTGAGCGGACATTGAAGCTGGCAGCTGCATCGGGGGCTTCACTGATATTGATAATGTTGAGCCGGGCAAGCTGCCCCTCTTTTAGCATTTGCGATAGTGTGGTCAGCATCACCGTGCAGTGGGCGCAACCGCTGGCGATGAGCAGAAATGCCTCTTTACGGTTGGTGGGTTTTTCGTCGTTCATTCGGTCAACATAAGCAGGCCAAAGCCATCCGGGGTGTGACGGACCACCCTGGCCTTGATCACCGGCATCTCACCTTCGGCCATGGGGTTTTGTAGCTGGACCTGTAAAACAAGACCCATAGCAGGTAAGGGTGCGGCCATCTCCAGGAATAAGCCGGTATTACTAAAGTCGCGCAGGGGTAAGGTGGACTCGGTGTTATCCGGCCAGATTACCCGGACTTGCAGCTTGACGTTATAGCGTGGGGTGACACGTCGCTCGGGTGGTTTGTCATTGGTAGCACTCATCGTGCGTCACGCCTCAATATCCGGGATAAGTCGGCTTTTGATACGCGAAATGGCGTCCTTAAGCATGAGTTTACGTTTTTTCATTCGGCTCAGCTGTAGCTCATTAAAGCTCGGGTCCTGTGTCAGGTGGCGAATGACATCATCGAGGTCACGATGCTCCAACAACAGTGACTCGAGTTTCTGGCGGAGGATTTCTTGAGATTCATCATTCATAGACTAGCATGCAGTGCTTCAGGCGGGTTTGTGTAGGGGCACGATATTGTAACCGTTATCACTTTGTCTGAACCAGTCTTCCAGCCCCGTGGCATCTACAGGCCTATGTAGAAAGTAGCCTTGTATCGCATCGCACTGGATGATTCTGAGCAGGTCGAGGGTATCCTGATCCTCTACGCCTTCGGCCACGATGCGCAGCCCAAGATTGTGCGCAAGGTCGATGGTGGATTTGACGATCACCGCATCGTTGTCATTTTTGTGGATGTGCATGACAAATGATTTGTCGATCTTGAGTTCGTGAATAGGTAGTCGTTTGAGGTAGGCCAGCGAGGAGTAGCCGGTACCAAAATCGTCGATCGAGAGATAGATACCCATCTTACCGATTTGATTGAGAACCTTCACCGCCGCCTCAGGGTCGACGATCATGGCATTCTCGGTAATCTCGAGGGTAAGCTGGCCACGTTGGAGTTGATGTTTTATTAGCAGGTTGTCGAGCCGGGGTAAGAGGTCGTCGTCTTGCAGGCTGTAGGCAGATAGATTGACCGAAGGGATGATGTCGATGCCCCGACTGCGCCACTGTTGTGCCTGCCACATGGCGCGATCAAGTATCCAATAGGTCAGGGGATTGATGAGGCCAATGTGCTCCGCCAGGCTGATGATCTCCATCGGTGCGATGGGACCGTGTTGCGGGTGAGTCCATCGCAGCAGGACCTCGGCCTTGGTGACACGGTTGCTCCGCATATCCATGATCGGCTGAAAGACCAGATGCAGTTGGCCCAGGTCCAGGGCATTACGCAGGTCAGAACTCAGCGCGAGGCGTCCAAGGCTGTGATTATCGAGATGGGCCTCGTAAAAGCTATATCCCGCCTTGCTGCGCTTGGCCGTGTACATCGCAACGTCGGCGCTCTTTACCAGCGAGAGTGGGTCAAGACCATGTTGGGGGAAGACTGCAATACCCATGCTCGCACCGACATGAAGCTGGATGTTATTGACACTAAAGTGTTGGTCGAGCGATTTTAGAATTTTCTTGGCCACCTTGCGCGAGGTCTCCTCATCGCCCTCAGCCAGCAAGATGGCAAACTCGTCTCCACCCATTCGCGCAACGGTGTCGATTTGGCGCAGGTTTTTTGCGATGCGCTGTCCTACCTGTTGCAGTAGTTCATCACCCATCTGGTGTCCGAGGGTATCGTTGATCTCCTTAAATCGATCGAGATCGAGAATAAATAGCGCGAGAGAGTTGCCATTTCGTTTGGCGCTCTCTATTCCCATCAACAGATGATCATTCAGGAGACTTCGGTTGGCCAGGCCGGTGAGTGGGTCATGCAGGGTTTGGTACTCCAGCGCCTCTTGCCGAGAGTGTACCTGATGACGCATTTCACCAAAGGCAGTGGTGAGATTCTTGACCTCCAGGATGTCGTATGTTGGCAGGGCGGTGGACGAATTGTTCATCGCCTCGTTGCGTAGGGCCTGCGAGATATCCGCAATCGGTCGGATTACGATGCGCTCCAGTAGGAGGTAGCCTATGATGATGGTGACCATGCTAAGGCCGGTAAAGAACCAGAAGATATGGGTCTGGTCCGAGCTAATCCGGTTTAGATACTGAATGTCGCGGGTATAGTGGTCCTCAATCATGAGGTCGATGGTACGGAGGTTATCCCAGATATCCTCGAACTCTTTCTCTATCTCGTGTTTGAACAATTGCAGGTCGGTGCGCCAGTTATTGCTGCGGTGTATCTGTTTTACCTTCTCGAATTGTGTGTGCCATGCGAATGCGCTCTTCTGCATCTGGTTCAGGGACTGCTCCATAAAGGGGTCACGCCGGCCCTGGTTTTGCTTCTGTAATCGCTTGATGGTGTCGACTACCTGGCTGTAGTAGATCTCCACATTCAGTTCCTGTTGTGCAAGGGTCTCTTGCGAGAAGGAGCTGATGCGGTTGATGAGGTACATACGAAATACGGCGGTCAGCTGGAGCCAGTTACGCCCCAGATTTGTACAATCCTGGTACATCTTCAAGGTTCGCGGGTTTGCAAGATTGTCCTGCAGGTCCTGAATGAGAATATCCAGCTCGCCATTGAAACTGCCTTGCGTCTCGTACATACCCTCTCGGGCGATTGCTATGGAGGGATACTGCAGGGATGGATTGGTGCGGGTGACGATCAGGCGCTTGGCGGAGTCGTCCAGCCTCAGCAATGCCTCTCGCAGGCGGTTGACGATGGCCTCATGCTCGTTCTCTTGAACCCATGCCACATGCAGGAGCTGATTCGTGTAATTGAGAGAATCATTGATGGCGCTATGGATGTGTGTTTTGGCCTGCGGGTCGAGCAGGAAGACCTCCAGCGCCTCGCGTGCCTGCCACACGGCATCCCGGATATGACGGCTGTGCTGGATGAGTCCCAGGCGCGTCTCCAGATTCTGACTGGAGGTGTCGCGTGCAATATTCACCTGGTGTTCGACAAAGAATGCCCCCACCAGCACGCTCATACCGAGGCTGGCCGCCACCACGGCATAACGGGCCTTTAAGCTATTGAATCGAATAGCCATAGGGGTGGGATAGATACCTGTCAGATAGCCTTAATGGTCTAAGGTATATCAACGGCACTTGCCCAAGGGCCTTTAGAAGTTTCTGGACAAAAGAGGGTGAAAATATCAAGGCGGTCAAGCGCTTGTGGCCAGGGTCCGCTGGCACGCGACTACTCCTTGCCGGGGCCTGGTTTGCGTAGACTGTCCAGGTTAACCACTACCGGGCCGGTCTTGGGCTCATCCACGAAGTGGGGCCGCAAATCCTGGGATTCACCGCGACTCGTGGCCAGTTCCCCCTCGCGTGCGGTGATCAGGGCGAGGCAATCACGGATCCCGAGGATAGTGCTATCGGACAGGGGGTGACGGTAACCCGGGCGGGTAAAGGTCTCCTTGGCGACATCGGTCAGCACCTTTTTGACCATCTGGAGGATTTGGGTCTCTTTTTCCGTGGGTTGGGACATCTCGCTCACCTCATTCATGCAGACGGTATTTATACCATGATTTGGCGCCGAGGTTTGAGAGCCCCATGGCAGTAGCGATGGGCACGCATCAGGTACCTCGCGGCTGTATGTGGATGCCTTGCATCAACCCGCCGGTTTTCCGAGAATAGCCGCCTTCGTCGTTTGGGGTTCTCGCATGGCCAGCCTGGTAATACATCCCGATACACTAGCCTCATTTTCGCTCACGGCGGTTTCTCTCACCCAATACCTCCAGACGCTCGGTTTAATGAGTACCGAGGTGGCCCGTGATGGCGTTGCCGGTTTCCTGATTGGAGAGCATTTTTTACAGTATTTAAGTTTCCTCGGTTGCGCCCCTTCGCTACGCCTGTATCCAGATGAGAAGGGTGGTGGGGGCTACTGTTACCTGCATGTCGATGGCACTGCCAACGGGCCAGTACAGGCGCAGGTGGGTGAGTGGTTAAAGCCGGTGCGTTGTAGCTCCTGTCGCAAACCCGTGACCGAACCTGACGGGGTGCTAAAGGCCTGGCAGGTCTCGCCTGCGGATTACCTGTGGAATTGTGCACATTGTGGTAAGACGATGCCCCCGGCGGAGATCGACT
>JAHEDA010000262.1 GCA_024641445.1 Gammaproteobacteria bacterium | reverse complement strand
TCAGGGGGTAACTCAATCGCCCCCCCACTGATGATGATCGCCGACCAACGCCCCACCAAAGTTGATCGCCCAAGTGACGCCACTGGTCTGGTAGATACTGGTCAATTACTAAAACTCCTGCAACAGAAAGATGTCATATCCGTCATGGAATCCATGTACCGCGTGAGTGACCAAAAACTCTCGCGCACTATGACAGGTATTACAAATGGTTCTGCCGACTTGAGTAGCTCGCTCGCCGATCAGGTGCGTTGCCAATATCTCAAGAGTGCCGTCGTCGCCGAGAAGTACTCTGATCCCGCCGCCCTGGACCCTGCAGCTGACACGCGCATCAATGGCGGGATATTTAATACGAGCGAATTTTCCACCAATGCAAATTACCGCAAGACCGCCTCGGTGATGAAACTGGTTATTGACGGCCTTGCCGGTGCCGGGACAATCCAATTAGGCGGCTACGACTACCACACCGGTGACAGAGGAACCGGTGAACAACGCGATCAACTGGCCGGTGAATGCATCGGGGCCTGCCTGGAATACGCCGCGCGCTCCAATAACGGAAATGGCACCCCGATCATGATCTATGTCTTCAGCGATGGTTCCGTCAGCAGTAACGGTCGTATCGACAACACCACCGCAGGCCGTGGCAAGGGTGAGTGGACCACCGACAACTCAGGTACCGCCGCCTCCTACTTCCTTGTCTATAACCCTAAAGGCGCGATCACGCCTATACGTCAGCAGATTGGTTATTTCCGTAATACGGGTGCTGTCGAGACCAATTCGCATCCGGCGGCCAATAACGTCAACCTGCTGGTCGAGACGGTGATGCTGAATTATCTGGCGCTGCATGGTCAGGCAGGTCAGCTACAGACACTACTCTCTGGCTATGGCCTGACCCCAGGCATCGGTACGACATCAACTCAGCTGGATAAGCTGATCGCTATGCCAGCACTGTATGGTGAGTTCATCGTGTAATCCTGCTCACATCAACTTGATACGAATGGGGCGTGCAAACGCCCCTTTTTATTTTATAATCGATCAACTCTCACCCCCTTCACACGGTACCGCATAGCCCCATGAAAATCTGTCAACGCTACCTGATTCTATTTTGCATTGCCTGTCTACCTACGCTCGCGCAGGCCCAATGGTTCAAGGATACCCAGGCGATAATGGGAACCGAGATCCGTGTCGAACTTTGGGACACATCAGAACCTCACGCCAGGGGATGTATCGATAAGGTCATGACGGAGATGCGCCGCATTGATACCACCATGAGCCCATTCAAACCCGACAGTGAGCTCTCGCATATAAACCAGCTTGCAGCGATTCACCCCGTCAAGATCGACAAAGAGCTCTTCGACCTCATCTTACGGGCACAGTGGGCCTCCGGGATATCCAATGGCGCCTTCGATATTACCTTCGCCAGCATTGGCTATCGTTACGACTATCGCAAAGGTATAAAACCAAGCGAAGATGAAATCAAACAGGCACTGCCAGAGATTAACTATAAAAATATTATTCTCGACAGGAAGCATTCCACCATCCACTTTGCCCTAAAGGGTGTACGAATCGACCTGGGGGGGATAGCCAAGGGTTTTGCGGTTGATAACAGCATTGCCATCCTGAGACAGTGCGGTATAAAAGAGGGACTGGTTGGCGCGGGGGGGGATAGTCGCATTATCGGCGATCGAGAGGGCCGACCCTGGATGGTCGGAATTCGTGACCCACGCAAGGAGGGTTCCAGCGCCATCGTCATCCCGCTCTCGAATACCGCCATCTCCACCTCCGGCGACTACGAACGTTACTTTATTAAGGACGGCGTTCGTTACCACCACATTATCAACCCAAAGACCGGGCACTCTGCCACGGCATCACGTAGCGTCACCGTACTCGGACCCGATGCAACCACCACCGATGCCCTCTCTACCACGCTATTCATCATGGGTGCCAAGGATGGACTCAGGCTCGTAGACACACTCCCCGGCATCGAGGCCATCATGATTGACGCCGAGGGCAAGCTGCACTACAGCAATGGCCTAATGGACCCCAATCCCAAGCATTGAGCCCCATCGTCTGAAGACTGGTTATTTTGTGACCAGACTAACAGTGCCCGGTATGCGGATCGAAGACAATTCAGTTACGCAACGCCTGCCCATAACACATACAATACATCGAGCAAGCTTGCCGGAATTTATCTCAAATATAATGCACATCATGATGCTTAAAACGATTCTTAATGTGGCAGCAAGACTCGTCCGTTGTTGATGGACCGGGACCCGTCACAACCGCACGAGATGAAAAATAGAATAAAGACAATAGGGATGTAAGCACATGAAAGGCTCACAAAGACTTGCCAAACTTATACTACTTTTTTTGCTGCCCCTGCAGCCACTCCTGGCACAAGAGGCGCTACCGGTACTTGCCAATAAAGCGGCAAACCTGAAACAAGAGATTCTCGACCTGAACAAGGACATGTTTATCCTCGAGGAGGAGCTTCTCTTCCCCGCCAACACCCAGTTCACAGTCTTTCTCTCCATGGATGCCGACACCCTGTTCGCCCTGGACTCGGTGCAACTCCGCGTAGACGACAAGATACTCGCCAACCACCTCTACACTGAACGCGAGGTACAGGCCTTGCAACACGGGGGGGTGCAACGACTCTATATTGGCAACGTCGCTGCTGGTGAACATGAGCTGACGGCCTTCTTTACCGGCATTGGCCCCAATAAGCGCGACTATAAACGCGGTACGACCCTAAAAATTGAAAAAACACTCAACCCTCAGTTTGTAGAATTGATGATCTCTGGCAACACCTCCAAACAACAGCCTGAGTTCAAGAACCGGGTCTGGGAATAGCACACGCACATATTACAAGGGACTGCCCGTTGCCATGGCCCTGCTTCGATATTTATCACCAACCCTGACCGCGCTTATGTGCACTCTATGTGTAGGGACTACTACATTTGCACAATCACGCGAAGAAATTGTAAAAGACCTCAACTATGGCCAGGCGCTCTATCACTTCTACCAACAACGCTACTTTTCCTCGATTACCGATCTGTTGGTTGCAAAACAGATTCATCCGATTAAGGAACAAGGCAATAACCCGGAACTGCTCTTAGGCGGACTCTATCTTGCGTATGGTCTACATGGCCAGGCCGCCGATATTTTCCGCGAGATGACTCGAGCAGATTTACCGCAGGCTACGCGTGATCAGGCCTGGTTTTATCTTGCCAAGATGAACTACATGAATGGAAATCTCGGCCCCGCCGAGGAGGCACTTAAAACACTCAGCGATGAGCTCCCCACCAATTTCCGTGCTGAACAGCAACACCTGTTATCAAACATCTATCTTAAGACCCACCGATATAAAGATGCCGTCAATATCTTGAGCAAGGTGTCAGGTGAGAATATCTGGAAGACCTACGCCCAGTACAATCTGGGTATCGCCCTGCTCGGTCAGAATCAGACCGAAGATGGCCTAAGCTTGTTAAAACAAGTCGGAGCGATCCCCTTCAAAAATGCACTTGCAGAGGCCCTTGCCGTACGCGACAAGGCCAATGTTGCGCTTGGTTTTTACTTAATCAAAGAGAAGAAGGCCAAGGAGGCGGTAGAAGTCTTTCAACGTGTGCGACTGCACGGTACGCTCTCAAACAAGGCGCTACTCGGTCTGGGTTGGGCGTACAGTGAACTCACGAATTATCAGACCGCCCTTATCCCCTGGCAGGTACTCAATACTCGGGCGAGCTATGACCCCGCCGTACAGGAGGCATTGCTGGCAACGCCTTATACGCTGGAGCAACTGGGACAGAAACAAACAGCGCTCTCCCGCTACAACAGCGCCATCAACGGTCTTAATAAAGAACTCACTACACTCAAGCACGTCATCGACGCCGTCAAACAAGGGGAGTTTGTTCGTGCAATTCGTCCAGGTACCTTGAATGATGAAACGGGTGCCTCACAATCCTATAAGGCCTTGCCCGACACCATTGCCGCACCCTATATGATGGAGCTGTTGGCGCAGA
>JAHEDA010000033.1 GCA_024641445.1 Gammaproteobacteria bacterium | reverse complement strand
CGACCACTTTTATGTTGTTGGGCGATACCTGTACCCGTGCCTGTGGTTTCTGTGCGGTGAAGACCGGGCGCTCGGGCTGGCATGATGTGGATGAGCCACGCCGCGTCGCCGAGGCCGTGCAGGGTATGGGGCTCGACTACGTCGTACTCACCTCGGTCAATCGTGATGATCTCACCGATGGTGGTGCAGCTATCTTTGCCGAGTCCATTACCGAGATGCGCAGGCGCACCCCCCAACTCGGTATCGAGTTACTCACCCCCGATTTTTATCGTACGCAGGAGACGGCCGTGAGTGCCATCACCCATGCGCTATATTCCGCCGAGGGTGATGACCATTTAGTTTGGGGTCACAACGTCGAGACCGTCCCTGCACTCTACAAGCGTGTACGCAAGGGTTCTGATTATGCACGCTCACTCAGGTTGCTGGAGCTGGCCGCGCAACAACGCGGTGTCGAGACCAAGTCGGCCATCATGCTGGGCCTGAGTGAGTCGCGGGATGAAGTCTTGGCCGTTCTGCGGGACCTGCGTGATAACGGCGTCAGCCGCATCTCACTGGGGCAGTACCTGCGCCCGACCAAATATCACCTGCCCGTGAAGCGCTATCTGACCCCGACCGAATTTGATGACTATGCGAGTGATGCCAATGCACTGGGTTTCACCTGGGTCAAGGCGGGTCCACTGGTGCGCTCGTCTTATCATGCCGAAGAAAAACAATCTAACTGAGACTGGATGACACAATGGGTCTACGTACGCCACTTTATGATATACACCTGAAATACCACGGCAAGATGGTGGACTTCGGTGGTTGGGATATGCCGATCAACTATGGTTCGCAGATTGAGGAACATCATCAGGTGCGTAACGATGTCGGTATGTTCGATGTCTCGCACATGACCATCGTCGAACTGGAGGGGCCGCGTGTGCGTGAGTTCCTGCGCTATCTCCTGGCCAATAATGTGGATCGCCTCAAGGACCCCGGCAAGGCGCTCTACTCCTGCATGTTGAACGAGCAAGGTGGCGTCATTGATGACCTCATCGTTTACTACATGAACGAGAGTTGGTTTCGCATGGTGGTAAACGCCTCCACCCGCGAGAAGGACCTGACCTGGATTAGAAAACAGGGCGCGGCATACTCCATCAAGGTGACCAAGCGCGACGACCTCGCCATGATCGCCGTGCAGGGACCTAATGCCCGTGCCAGGGTACATCAGGTGCTGGGCGCCAAGGCTATGGGTCTGGATGGGATCGGCATTTTCTTTATGCGTGAGCTGGGAGATATGGCGATAGCACGTACGGGTTATACCGGTGAGGATGGCTACGAGATTATGTTGCCCTCGGCACAGGCCGCTGCATTCTGGGAACAACTCGTGGCGGTGGGTGTGAAGCCCGCAGGCCTGGGCGCGCGCGATACCCTGCGGCTGGAGGCCGGTATGAATCTCTATGGCAGCGATATGGACGAAACCACCACGCCACTGGAGTCAGGACTGACGTGGACCGTGGCCTGGGAACCGCTGGATCGAAACTTTATTGGTCGTAAGATGCTGGAGAAGCAGAAGGCCGAGGGTGTAAAACGCCGCCTTATTGGTCTGGTGCTGGAGGGCAAGGGTGTTCTGCGCAATCACCAGAAGGTGTTGCTGAATGGTTTGGAGGCGGGTGAGATTACCAGTGGTAGCTTCTCGCCTACACTCAACGTGGCGATTGCCTTCGCACGAGTCACGGGTGATGCCGGGGCCCAGTGCAGGGTCGATATGCGTGGCAAACCCACGGAGGCGCGCGTGGTCAAGCCGCCCTTCGTGCGCAATGGGAAGTCTTGTTTATAGTCTTGAATGTATTGTACTGAACTGAATTGATTGAACCAGCGGAGAGTAATATGAGCGACATTCCAAATGATTTGCGTTATACCAAGACCCACGAGTGGATTAAACAAAACAGCGATGGCACCCTGACGATTGGGATCTCCGATCACGCCCAGGGTCTGCTGGGTGATTTGGTTTTCATCGATGTCCCCGAGGTGGGTGACACCTTGAGTGAAGGCGATGACTGCGCGGTGGTGGAGTCGGTGAAGGCGGCCTCGGATGTGTATGCCCCGGTAGATGGCGAGGTCGTTGCGGCGAATGAAAAGCTGGCTGACTCCCCCGAGATCATCAATAAGGACCCCTACGGAGATGGCTGGATCTTCAAGATCAAGCCGGAAGACCCCGGCGCCTTTGAAGAGCTGATGGATGCCGAGGCCTATAGTGCGATCATCGAAGACGAAGAACACTAATAACTGTTGCGCGTAGTGCGGTGTAATTTGCCGCGCACGCGCTGTCTTTTTAACGCAGTTATATTCGCCAAAAATATTTAGACTGATTGATTATTGCAGGTTTCAACCCATGCCTTTCATACCGCACACCGAAGAAGATGTAAGCGCGATGCTTGATGCCATTGGCGCCAAAGACATCGAGGCCCTGTTTGCCGAGATCCCGCAGAACCTCCGCGCAAAGGGACTGGAGGCTATTCCTGTAGGCATCAATGAGATGGATGTCTCACGCCTGATGGCGGAACGTGCGGATGAGGATCGACGCACGCTATGCTTCGCCGGTGCGGGCGCCTATGAGCATCACATCCCGGCGGCGGTGTGGGAGATCACTACGCGTGGTGAATTCTACTCTGCCTATACCCCATATCAGGCCGAGGCGAGTCAGGGGACGCTGCAATTGCTGTATGAATATCAGACCATGATGGCGAGCTTGACTGGCATGAATGTCTCCAATGCCTCGCTCTACGATGGCAGCTCGGCGCTGGCCGAGGCCATCCTCATGGCCGTGCGCGCGCATCGCAAGTCCAGGAGCAAACGCATTCTGATGCCACGCAGTGTGCACCCACGTTATCGCACGGTTGCACACACGGTGGTGAAACATCAGGGCATCGTGCTGGAGGAGCTGGATTACGATCGCAGGCTGGGTGCCATTGACCCGAAGAGCCTGCCGAGCAACCCCGGTGACATTACCGCGCTGGTGATCCCGCAACCCAACTTCTTTGGTTGTCTGGAGGATGTGGACACCCTCACCAATTGGGCGCATCAACACGGTGCCCTCGTGATCGCGGTGGTTAATCCAATGTCGCTGGCGATCCTCAAGCCACCAGGGGAGTGGGGTGACAAGGGTGTCGATATTGCCTGTGGTGACGGCCAACCCTTTGGTGCACCGCTTTCATCGGGCGGACCCTACTTCGGTTTCATGACCTGTCGTCAGGAACACGTGCGGCAGATGCCGGGGCGTATCATCGGCCGCACTACCGACCTCGATGGAAAGCCCGGTTTTGCCCTGACCTTGCAGGCGCGTGAGCAGCACATCCGCCGCTCCAAGGCGACGTCGAACATCTGTACCAATCAAGGTTTGCTGGTTACGGCGGCGACCATCTTCATGTCTCTGTTGGGTCCGGATGGACTGGAGCGGGTGGCGCAATCCTCGCATGCGAATACGCAGTCGTTGCTGCAAAAGCTATCAGCGGTACCGGGGGTGAAAAAACTCTTTAACAGCCCGCTCTTCCACGAGGCCGTGATTCAGTTCGATCTCCCTGTAACCGAGGTCCTGCGTGCGCTGGCGGCACAGGGTATTGTCGGTGGCTACATGTTGGACGATGACTATCCAGAGTTGAAGAACTGTCTGCTGGTCTGTGCCACCGAGACCAAATCGCAGGCAGACCTCGACAGCTTTGTCGAGAACCTGCAACGCATCAGTACCCGACTCCAGGCAGCACGCTGTCCAGTCGAACCTAAAATGGCATAAACGGAACTTTATAAAAGGACATTACCCATGGCCAAGATTACCCTGCAAGGCAATCCAATTACTACGAATGGTGAACTCCCGAAGATCGGTAGCACCGCACCCGAGTTCAAGCTCACCGACAAGGACCTGCATGACAAGTCCCTGGGCGATTTCGCCGGGAAAAAGAAGCTACTCAATATCGTACCGAGCCTCGATACACCGGTTTGTGCAACCTCCACCAAGAAGTTTAATGACCATGCCGGTAAAGATGCGGTGATGTTAGTGATCTCCGCCGACCTGCCCTTCGCTATGAATCGTTTCTGTGGCGCCGAGAATACCGATAAGGTAATTACCCTCTCCATGATGCGTAGCAGAAATTTCGCCAAAGATTATGGTGTACTGATCCAGGATGGCCCCCTCGCCGGGATTACCGCGCGTGCCGTGGTGGTGTTGGATGCTAACAACAAGGTGCTCTATACCGAGCTGGTGCCCGAGATCGCGCAAGAGCCGAATTACGATAAGGCGCTGGCGGCACTGAAGTAATTACGCATAAAACTTTTTAAGAGATTACCCAATATGTTGATCTTCGAACACTCCCGCCCTGGACGCACTAACACTGCCCAGTTCCCGCGTGATGATGCGGCGGCGAAAGATATTCCGCAGAGCCTGCGCCGTAGCAAACGACCGCTATTGCCCGAGGTCTCCGAGATGGATGCGGTGCGGCACTACACACGCTTGTCGCAGAAGAATTTTTCTATCGACACCCATTTTTATCCGCTGGGTTCCTGCACCATGAAGTACAACCCGCGTGCCTGCAATAGTCTGGCGATGTTGCCCGGATTCTTGAACCGGCACCCGGAGAGCCCGGCGAGTATGAGTCAGGGTTTTCTTGCCTGTATGCATGACCTGCAAGAGATGCTGAAGGAGGTCACCGGTATGAAGGGTGTGTCACTGGCACCAATGGCCGGGGCCCACGGAGAGTTTGCCGGGGTGGCGATGATTCGCGCCTATCACGATGCACGCAAGGATACCGCACGTACCGAGATCCTGGTGCCGGATGCGGCGCACGGCACCAACCCGGCGACCGCGACCATGTGTAACTACAAGGTGCGCGAGATCCCGACCAATGATCAGGGTGACGTGGACATCGACGCGCTACGCCAGGCCGTCGGTCCGCAGACCGCGGGCATCATGCTCACTAATCCCTCTACCCTGGGTGTGTTCGAACGCAATATCAAAGAAATTGCGCAGATCGTCCACGACGCCGGGGGGCTGCTGTATTACGATGGCGCCAATCTCAACGCGATCCTCGGCAAGGTCAAGCCGGGTGATATGGGCTTCGATGTGATTCACATGAATCTGCACAAGACCTTCTCTACCCCACATGGTGGTGGTGGACCCGGCGCCGGTCCAGTGGGGGTGAGCACTCGACTGTTACCGTTTATGCCCATCCCTATCGTGGCAAAAGATGCCGACGGTTTTCGATTGTTGACCGAAAAAGATTGCCCACAGACCATGGGGCGCATGTCCACCTTCTTTGGTAACTCGGGTGTGTTATTGCGCGCCTATATCTACGCCCGCATGCTCGGGCGTGAGGGGATGCAGCGTGTGGCCGAGTACGCCACCCTCAATGCCAACTACATGCTGGCGCGGATGAAGGCCGAGGGTTTCGAGCTGGCTTTTCCCGAGCGGCGTGCCACGCACGAATTTATCATTACCATGAGGAAAGAGGCCAAGCAGTACGGTGTGATTGCGATGGACTTCGCCAAGCGTTTGCTTGATTACGGTATGCATGCCCCCACGACATACTTCCCGCTACTGGTACCCGAGTGCCTGTTGATCGAACCGACCGAGACCGAGTCGAGGGAGACTCTCGACCGCTTTGTTGAGGCTATGGTGAAGATCCGTGAGGAGGCCAGGGTCACGCCAGATCTGGTCAAGGGTGCGCCGCATACCATGCCAGTGCGTCGACTCGATGACGTGAAGGCCGCACGCGAACTGGATTTGACGTGGAAGCCCTGATATCTTGCCCCCCATCTGATATTGAGTAGGGAGAGATAGCATGGGTAAGCCGGGCGCCACGGGCCTGAGACGCATCATCAATGCCACTGGTTATTCGATGCAGGGGATTCGTGCCGCGTGGCTGCATGAATCGGCCTTTCGACAAGAGGCCATGTTGTGTCTGATCATGTTGCCATTTGCGATTTGGCTGGGGCGGACGCCAATTGAATATGCCATTTTGATCGGCAGTCTGGTGATCGTTATTATCGTGGAGTTGCTCAACTCCGCCATTGAGGCAATAGTGGATCGCGTTGGCGATCAGATCAACGAATTGTCGGGCCGCTCAAAGGATATGGGTTCGGCGGCCGTGCTCTTTTCACTGGTAAATGTTGCGGTATGCTGGGGCCTTATCGCCTGGTCCCGGTTTTCATAAGAAGAATTTGAGGGGAAGACTATGTCTGCACTGATCTGTGGTTCGTTTGCCTATGACACCATCATGGTGTTCCATGACAAGTTCAAACATCACATCCTGCCTGACAAGGTGCATATCCTGAACGTCTCCTTCCTGGTGCCGGACATGCGCCGTGAGTTCGGGGGCTGCGCGGGCAATATCGCCTTCAACTTGAAACTGTTGGGCGGCGAGCCCCTACCCATGGGGACGGTTGGCAATGACTTCGCACCCTATGCCGAGTGGATGGACAAATTCAGCATCCCACGCACCCACGTCAAGGTCGTCGATGGCACATATACCGCGCAGGCCTTTATTACCACCGATCAGGACGACAATCAGATCACGGCCTTCCACCCCGGCGCAATGAACTTTGCACACGAGAACAAGGTGAATGATGCCAAGGGTATAAAGATTGGTATCGTCTCGCCCGATGGTCGCGATGGCATGCTCGCTCATGCTGAGCAGTTTGCCGAGCGTAACATCCCCTTCATTTTTGACCCAGGTCAGGGACTGCCCATGTTTGATGGTCAGGACCTTATGAGTTTTATCGATAAGGCGACCTGGGTTGCACTGAATGATTACGAGGCCCAACTCGTCGAGGAGCGCACCGGCAAGTCGCCGCATGAATTGGCGCAACGCGTTGAAGCCTTGATCGTCACCCGAGGTGGCGAGGGTTCCGTTATCTACACCAAGGACAAACGCATCGAGATACCTTTGGCAAAGGCGAGTGAGCTAAACGACCCCACGGGTTGTGGTGATGCCTACCGTGCCGGTCTTTTATACGGGTTGATGAACGGGATGGACTGGGAGACTACCGGGCGTATCGCCTCACTAATGGGTGCGATCAAGATCGAGTGTCACGGTACCCAAAATCATGCCTTTACCAAGGATGAATTCTGGCTGCGCTTCGAACAGAGTTATGGCTACAGAGTGTAAATAAATGTTACGGCAATACACTTTTTCCGCCTAATGCCCTAAGTTTTTCCCAAGTTTTTCCGATAACTCTACACTGGCCAAAATCAGGTCGGTGTGGAGCCTTAGCCTATCGGAGTCCCCATGAATTTCCACATGCTTACTAAGTCAGTTGTCTTGATTACTCTGGTTTTTGGCCTTTGCTTGTCCGTTTCTGTACAGGCAGAGGAGAAAGAGATATCACCCGAGACCGTGGTGGGCGCAACTACGATTGATGTCAAAGAGGCCAAACGCCTGTTTGACCAGGGCACCGTCTTTCTTGATGTGCGCAGTCAGCGTGACTGGGATGCCGGTCGCATTCCCGGCTCGGCCTACCTCGAACTCAAGCACATATTCACTGAAGAGAGCCTGGCCGCGGTGGTGGCGCGCGACAAACCCGTTGTGATCTACTGTAATAGCATCGGTTGTATGCGTAGCTCCCATGCCTGCGCCAAGGCCGTGGGGTGGGGTTTTAAACAGGTTTATTACTTCCGCGAGGGCTATCCTGCCTGGCAGGAAGCCGGTTACGCCATTGAGTAGTCGATAGTCGCGGATAAAGGAATTTAGTGTATGTCATTTAGTAACGCCTCATTAAAGACCCAGATACTCGTGGGTGCCAGCGTTGTCATCCTGTTAGTGGTGCTGGGCAGTGTTGTCAGCGGCCGCCAGATCCAGAATGAGGTGGAGAGTCGCTATGATCTCCTCGCGGTGAACAGTAACGAGGTCTTATGGCGAAAGATTGCCAATGGCATGATTGATAAGATGGCAGGTGAGATCTTCGCCTTGACGCGCAATCGTGATGCAATCGTTGCCATGCAATCGGCCGATATTCCAAAACTGGCCGAGGCAGTCAAGCCTATGTTCAATCGCCTGAGTGCCTCAAATACCGCCAGTGGGATGCAGGTCACGGACCGGAATGGACAGGTCCTGTTTTCGGACACCAACATTACGGGTGAGACCGGCGTGTCCATCGTGCACGAGGCAATCCAGGAAGGAAAGCTCAAGCGAGGTCTGGTGCGGAACAATAGTGGTCAAATCGTAATGGCCCTGGTGTTCCCCCTCTACATTAAACCAGGGCAGGTCGTGGGCGCGGGTATTCTCTTCAATCACCTTCAGAGCGTACTGGATGATTTTCGTAAGAGCAGTGGTGCTGAGTCCGTTATGCTCTCACCCACGGGTGAAATGGAATACAGTACCAAGATTGAGCTCTGGACAAAGCTGGGTTATCAATTCAACCCAGGGATGATCAACACCGTTCGCAACTACAACGTTGGTGGTTCGAGTTATGCGGTGGTAACACTCCCGGTGCAGGATGCCAGCGGTCAGGTCCTGGGTTATCTGCTGAGTATCAAGGACTATACCGTCAGCTATAAACATCAACGCAATGTCAGCATTATTTCATATCTGTTATTACTCCTGGTTGTCGCCGGTGGTCTTGCCCTGATTTATTTTTTGATGCAACGAATACTCAGGCCGATGCTAGAGGTGGTCAATGTTATGCAGGCCGTCGCGGCCGGTGACCTGACGCGCACGGTGACGGTGCATGGTGCACAGGAATTTACCCAACTACTTACCCATGCCAGTGAGATGCAACATCGCCTGCATAACATGGTGCAGAATGTTTCGAGTGCCTCGCATGAACTACAGCACGCCGTAGAACGAATGACGGAAGTATCCGGTAATACTCTTAAAGGGGTGGATGAACAGACGCGCGGCACCGAAGAGGTCGCAACCGCGATGAATCAAATGGCCGCGACTGTACAAGAGGTCGCCCGTCATGCCGCGCAGGCCGCTGAGTCCGCCCAGGATGCCGACAAAGAGGCCCAGGATGGGAGGGTGATAGTGCAAAATACCGTTAACGCGATCAGCAGCCTTGCCAATGAGGTGGAACAGGCCGCCAAGGTCATTCACAGCCTCAAGCTGGAGAGTGAATCGATCACCCAGGTCCTGGATGTCATCAAGGGGATTGCTGAACAGACCAATCTGCTTGCCCTGAATGCCGCCATCGAGGCCGCCCGCGCGGGTGAACAAGGTCGTGGCTTTGCCGTGGTCGCTGATGAGGTTCGCAGCCTCGCGACCCGTACCCAGCAATCCACCGCTGAGATACAGGGTATGATCGAACGCCTTCAGGATGGAACACAAAAGGCGGTTGTCGCGATGAATCGTGGGCGTGACCAGGCAAAGAACAGTGTGGAAAAGGCCAGTCTGGCCGGGACCTCGTTAAACGCGATTACCTCGACGATTACTCGTATCAATGAGATGAACACGCAGATTGCAACCGCGGCTGAGCAACAACGTGCGGTGGCTGAAGACATCAACCGCAACATCAACCGTATCAGCCGTATTGCGGAAGAGACTGCCGCTGACGCAGGGGCAACCGAGCAGGCCGGTGGTGATATGCGTCGCGTGACCGAGCACCTGCAACAAACGGTGAGCATGTTCAGGGTTTGATGCCCACCGGGCTGGGTCTATTACCGTTATCCTCATCTAAAATCTTGACCCCACACCAGGGTGTTTCAGTTTGCCGTTACTTGATCTGGATCAGGTAACGGCTTTTCACCATTTTTATACTTCCCGCGACGATAAGGTTTTGAGTTCAATTGGGATGCATCCGTTTGGGTGCGGTGTGGGGCGGCACCATGGTGCCGGGCAGGCTTCAGCCTGAAGCATACTGACCCGTTATCCCTCATTCAAAACCTTCAGGTTTTTTCTTTGTTCATTTGAACCGGAGTGTGGGAAATGTCAGTGGTACTCTATGATGCAAACGGACACACCGTGCGCCTCTTCACCGATTTGGTGACGGGTGAGGGGATACAGTCCAATCAGTTTTTTATCACCCACGGCAAACATGCCGCGTTGTTTGACCCGGGTGGGCAGTTGACCTACCAGCCGCTGTACTCGGCCTTGTCGAAGCTCATCTCTATCAAAAATCTCGATTACGTCATCGCGACCCACCAGGACCCGGACATCATCACCTCTCTGGATAAGTGGCTGATGTATACAAGTGCCCATGTGGCCATTTCGCGTCTATGGGACCGTTTCTTACCGCATCTGGTGCCAGGTTACCGAGGCCATGAACAGGGTCGTATCGTTTCTATTCCTGATCAGGGTATCCGTCTACCCTTCGGCGACAGTGAGATCGTGGCCTTGCCTGCGCACTTCCTGCACTCCGTCGGGAATTTCCACTTCTATGACCCCATTAGCAAGGTCCTCTTCTCCGGGGATGTGGGGGCCTCACTGACCGACGATGAACACGGGCGTGCGGTGCGCGACTTTGACAAGCACGTGAAGAAGATGCAGGGCTTCCATGAACGCTATATGGTATCGAACCGTGCCAGTCGGTTGTGGGCAAACATGGTTCGCTCACTGGACGTAGAGATGATCGTGCCGCAACACGGCCGACCCTTTATAGGTAAGGCGATGATCGAACGCTTCCTGAACTGGTTTGAACAACTGGAGTGTGGTATCGATCTGGTCAACCAGAACTTTTATCGTATACCCCAGGCAACGGCTAAGGTGCCGACTCGCCCGCAAGCCGCGTGACAAGCGCCGCTATGCTCTCCAGTGCGGGCTCACACGCGTTACCGCTGCAATAATAGGCGCTGGTGGTCGTGCGCGTGTGCGGGGCGGCGAGCAAGCCTGGCAGGTCCTTGGCCGAGGCAGGGATCGCAAAACACTGGCGGCGTGGGTCGGGGTAGCAGAGTGCGGTGTCAAGCCACTCCGTCAAATTGTGATGGCCGCGAATGAGCAGTGTCGCTACAGGTGAGAGACTCTCCTCCAATCCTGTCAGCAGCGCGCAGTGTCCCTGTGGATATTGCATTAGCTGTTCATACGCGGCGCGCAGCGTTACCTCGGCTGCCGTGTGATAACGTATCTCGCCGGTGAGGTGGGCAAGCCGTTGCAAGACCTGCACGGCGATGCCATTCCCCGAGGGGATCGCCTCGTCCATAAAGGGTTTGGGTCGATGGAAGAGTTGCTCATGGTCATCGGCGGTAAAATAAAAACCACCACTACTGTTGTCTACAAAGTGTTCCAGCACGCTATCCATCAGCGCGATCGCAAAGTTCAGCTCACCTTCGCGCCAGCGTGCCTGCAATAGCTCTAGCACCGCGTCGGCGAGAAACACATAGTCATCCAGATAGGCCATGAGGTGAGAGACACCATCCTTGTGGCTGGCGAACAGGCGACCATTTTGAAACATTGATTCGCGAATAAAGTTCAACGCCCGCGCTGCCGAGTCGATAAAGTCTGGTCGTTGTAACTGGCGTCCGGCGATGGCCATCCCACGAATCATCAAGCCGTTCCATGAGGTTAATACCTTCTCGTCTCGACCAGGGTGTACGCGTTGTTCGCGTAGTCTGAACAGCGTGCCTTGTGATCGGAGTAGTTGTTGTGTCGCCAGCTCCACGCTGATAGCCGCCCCAGCGGCGAGTGTCTCAAGTGATTGCTGTACACGCAGGTGCCACTGGCCCTCGAAATTGGGTGTCTGATCCAGACCATAGTGAGCCGCGAAGATTTGATATGCCTCGTCGCCTAGCAGGGTACGCACTTGCTTGCGGTCCCAGACATAAAACTTGCCTTCGTGCCCCTCGCTATCGGCATCCAGCGCAGAGTAGTAACCCCCTTGGGCTGACTGCATCTCGCGAATTACCCATTCAGCCGTGTGTTCTGCAACACGCCGAAAGGTGATGTTGCCGGTGGCCTGCCAGGCCTGGCTATACAGCGCCAATAACTGGCCGTTGTCATATAGCATCTTTTCAAAGTGAGGAATGTTCCACTCGTCATCAACGGAGTAACGGAAGAATCCACCACCCAGTTGATCGAAGAGTCCCCCCGTGGCCATGGCATGCAGGCTAAGGTGTAGCATCTCCAATGCCTTACTGTCCTGACGATCTGTGGCATACCAGTGGCGTAACAGGCGCTCCAGCTGGGTCGGGTGTGGGAACTTGGGTGCCTTGCCGAAGCCACCATAGGTCCAGTCAAAACTCTGTTGTAGTTGTCGACGTGCCTGATCCAGGGGTAGCGAGGAGAGCTTCTCATGATGCATTTGCGTTTGTGTCATATCCGCTAATGTCTGAACCAATGAGGAATTTTGCTCATCAATCTCCGTCCGATGTTCGAGAAAGAACTGCGCCACACTCTTCAATACGTCGGTGAACCCAGGCAGGTTGTAGCGTGCCGCCTTGGGAAAATAGGTACCAACGAAAAAGGGTATAAGTTGATCCGGCGTTAGAATGACCGTCAGGGGCCAACCACCTGCGCGCTGGTTCAGGAGTTGGTGTGCGCTTTGATATATTTTGTCGAGGTCAGGGCGTTCCTCACGGTCCACCTTAATGTTGATAAACAGCTCATTCATGACCTCGGCGGTCGCGGCATCCTCAAATGACTCATGCGCCATGACGTGGCACCAGTGGCAAGCGGAGTAGCCGATTGAGAGCAGAATCGGCTTATCGTGTGTGCGTGCCAGTGCCAGGGCCTCGGCACACCAGGGCCACCAGTCAACGGGGTTGTCGGCGTGCTGTTGCAGATAGGGGCTGGTGGTCGTCGCGAGGCGATTCATGGCTAAATATTTAGTGAAGGGGGCGATTGAGTATAGGGGCATGGAAAATATCTGTCACCCGGTCTCGATGTGGGCAATACACGGCCGTAACGTGGGTGTATTTGCTTGGTCCTAAAATTGCGTGCGATTGATCCCGGTCAAGCCCTGCGTGGATGAACATTGATAGTCTTAACACATACATTGAGGAGGCATCATGCTTGGTGAACATCATAATCTATTAGTCGAATTTCCCGAATACAAAGACCGTATCCATGAATTGAAAACACACGACCATCACTTCGCCCGCTTATTTGACGAGTATACCCAGGTCGATAAAGAGATCCTGCGTATAGAAGAAGGTATTGAGACCCCCTCTGATGAGTACACCGAGGGCCTGAAAAAGAAGCGACTGCACTTGAAGGACCAGCTCTTCGCCACATTTTCGAAATAAATTTATCCATTACCTCACGATAAGCGCCGGGCCCCGGCGCTTTTTTTATTGGATATGGGGTGGTGGCGCGCCAGGGCAAATCCATCGATGCGAATTTGACCCTGCATAGTGTTCTCCACTGTAGGACAAGCGATGGTCTGGTATAGGCATCACTCCTGAATTATGTCATTCTGCGCAGTCACAATTTGGTAACGTAAAATCACCATGACGGATTCCGCGAACGCCTCACCCGAGTCACTGCCGACGCTGCGCCTGCGCAAAAACGAAGAGCGCCGTATTTTGATCGGTCACGATTGGATCTATAGCAATGAGGTGGATATCGGGGTAACGCCGCTCAAGGGCTTTACCCCCGGTCAGCAGGTGCGGGTCGAGACCTCACGGGGTGATGTGTTGGGCATGGCCTATGTCAATCCACACTCCCTCATCAGTGGCCGTCTGTTCAGTCGTGATGTGCTTGCGGTACTGGATACAAAATTGATTGAGCTGCGCGTGCAGGCGGCCCTGAGCCTGCGGCAACAATTATTTCCGCGTCCCTTTTATCGCCTGATTTATGGCGAGAGCGATGGCCTGCCCGGACTGGTGGTAGACCGCTATGGCGACATCCTGGTGGCGCAGGTCACCACCACGGGAATGGAGCAATTGCGAGAAATACTTATCGCGGTTCTCGATAAGGTCTTGGCACCAAAGGCGATCCTCCTGCGCAACGATGGTCCTCTACGCGAGATGGAGGGCTTGCCGAGTTATGTCGAGGTGGTAAAGGGGGTCGTCCCGGAGCTGGTGGCGATTGAAGAGAACGGCGTCAACTTCGAGGTGCCGCTGGAGGGGGGGCAAAAAACCGGCTGGTATTTCGACCACCGCATGAACCGTGCGCGGCTGAGTAGCTATGTGCAGGGCAAGCGCGTACTGGATGTCTTCTCTTACATCGGTGCCTGGGCCGTGCAGGCCCTGGCTGCTGGGGCCAGTGAGGTGATGGCGGTGGATGCCTCCGAGACCTTCCTGCAATTGGCACAACACAACGTGCGCCTGGGTAAGCATGCTGGTAGCCTGCGCACGCAGACGGGCGATGCCTTTGATGTGTTGAAGCGACTGCATACCGCCGGTGAACGTTTTGATGTGGTGGTGCTTGACCCGCCCGCCTTCGTCAAACGTCGCAAGGACCTCAAGGAGGGCGCCATTGCCTATCGCCGCATCAATCGATTGGCGATGCAGTTGCTTGGGGCGGATGGCGTACTCGTCTCCGCCTCCTGTTCCTATCACATGAGCCGGGAGGACCTCCTGCGCGAGATCCGTCAGGCCGCCAAGCCATTACCATTATCCCTGTTGCAGGTGTTGGAGCAGGGACACCAAGGCCCGGACCACCCGGTCCACCCGGCCATGCCGGAGACCGATTATCTCAAGGCCTTCACCTGTCGCCTAGTCAACCGTAGCAATTCGTGATCCATGGCGCTGGCCAGCCCTGGGCATGGTCGGTATCATGGGCGCGCGATTTCGCGATGGCGGCACAAGGTGTGAGGCATGATTGTCGATTTTGACCCGGTAGCGTTTCGAGTCTTTGGGTGGGCCGTACACTGGTATGGCATCATGTACCTGCTCTCCTTTTTAAGTTGCTGGCAGCTTGGCCGCTGGCAGGCGCGCCAACCCAATTCCGGTTGGACCCTCGAACAGGTCGATGACATGCTGTTCTACGTCGGTCTTGGTGTCATCCTGGGTGGTCGCATCGGTTACATCCTGTTCTACAGCTTTCCCTCTTTCCTCGCCGACCCGGTGATCCTGTTCAAGGTCTGGAAGGGGGGGATGTCCTTCCACGGTGGTCTCATCGGCCCCCTTGTTGCACTTTGGTTCTTTAGTCGCAAGTACAAAAAACGCTGGTTCGAGACGGTGGACTTTCTCGCCGTATTGGCGCCGATCGGCCTGGGCTTTGGGCGGCTGGGTAATTTCATCAATGGTGAGCTCTGGGGCAAACCGACCAGCCTGCCGTGGGGAATGAGTTTTCCCAACTCGGACACCATGATCCCGCGCCACCCGAATCCACTGTACGAAATGCTATTGGAAGGTGTGGTGATGTTTGTCGTGCTGTGGTGGTTTAGCCGCAGGCCACGCCCGGTGATGGCGGTTTCGGGTTTGTTCGCCGTGCTCTATAGCGTGTTTC